>JAITHZ010000341.1 GCA_031279795.1 Bacteroidales bacterium | reverse complement strand
TGTAAAGGACGAGACGTTGATTGAGGAAGAAACATTGCTGACCGAAAGCGATATCATCATCATTGCAGCTCCCCACAAACGCTATAAAGAGTTGAATATTATAAATAAAAAAGTAGTGGATATCTGGAATATTCTAAATAATGGAGGACTAATATAAATGAAAATTTTAGTTACAGGTTCAGCCGGTTTTATTGCCGGTTATTTGGTGGACGACTTGCTGAATCACGGCCATCAGGTGGTTGGAATTGACAACTACAGCAAATATGGGTTTATCGAAAAAAGCTATGACAATCATCCCAATTACCAGCTGATACAGGGCGACGTGAAGGATACGGCCTTGATGAAAGAGCTGATTGCCGATTGCGACCAAGTGGTTGCTATTGCGGCAATGATTGGCGGCATCACCTATTTTCACGAATATGCCTACGATTTGCTGTCCGAAAACGAACGCATTACCGCATCAACTTTTGATGCAGCAATTTGGGCGTTCAAGGAAAAGCGCCTGAAGAAAATCAACGTACTTTCTTCGTCGATGGTTTTTGAAAGCGCATCGGTTTATCCAACGCCCGAAGGCGAACAGTTGAAATGTCCGCCACCTCTTTCAACATACGGTTTTCAGAAACTGGCCTGCGAATATTTTGCCAAAGGCGCATGGGAACAGTATAACTTGCCATATACGATTATCCGCCCGTTTAATTGCGTAGGCATCGGCGAACAGCGAGCAAAAAACGAAAAAGAAATCCTGTCGGGAAACGTCAAACTGGCCATGAGCCATGTTGTTCCCGATTTGGTGCAGAAAGTAGTGAAAGGTCAAGATCCACTGCATATTCTCGGCGAAGGTAACCAAATTCGACATTATACGTATGGCGGAGATTTGGCGCGGGGAATTCGCCTGTGCATCGAAAACGAAAACGCACGCAATGACGATTTTAACCTGTCAACGCCCGTTTCCACAACCGTGAAAGAACTGGCAACGCTGATTTGGAAAAAAATAAACGGTGATAAACCATTGACATTCATCTCGGAACAAGCCTACGAATACGATGTGCAAAAACGGGTGCCTTCAGTCGAAAAGGCAAAACGCCTGCTGGGGTTCGAGGCCGATACCGATTTGAGCGCCACCCTCGACGAAGTGATTCCCTGGATTAAGCTGCAAATCGAATTGGGAAATATCTAAGATGAACGTTCAGCAGCTGTACACCAATCGATTTGAAGGCCAGAAAATCCTGATAAGGAAAAATAGAAATTGGAAAATCTTGTGCAAGCATTTTTTTCAGAAATATATTCCAGAGGAAAGTGTGGTAGTTGACATTGCAGCTGGATATTGTGAGTTTATCAACAATATCAGGGCAAAAGAAAAAATTGCATTTGACATTAACCCCAATGCAAAATTGTTTGCAAGTAAGGATGTACAATTCATTGCAGATTCCTTTTTTAATATGGACAGTTATTTGAAGGGGAAAAAAGTTGACATTATTTTTGCTTCAAACATATTCGAACATTTAGCTAATAAAGAGCAGGTGGTAACGGCAATGAAAAAATGTGCCAGTATGCTGAAATCAAAGAAAGAGAATAACACTGCGGGGAAATTGATGATACTCCAGCCCGACATTCGATATACTGGCGTTGCCTATTGGGATTTTATTGATCACAAAGTACCCCTCACCGGACGAGCGCTTATCGAAGCAGGAGAAATATGCGGATTGCGCGTAAAATATCATATCCGAAAATTTTTGCCTTATACGACAAAATCAAAAGTACCGCAACATCCATTCTTGATTTGGCTTTATTTGAAAGTAATGCCAATAAGCAATTTTTTTATGGGGAAACAAACTTTTTTAGTTCTTGAAAAAAATGATTGAATTAACAATCGTCATTCCCGTTTACAATGAAGGCAACAGTATCGGGAAACTTTTTGACGAAATAAATCAAAAAATTGCCACTCCAAAAGAAATCATAATTGTGTATGATTTTGAAGAGGATAATACGCTGCCGGTGGTCAATGCCATTCGGACGGACTATCCGTTTGAGGTCAGGCTGGAAAAGAACCTGTACGGACGGGGAGCGCTGAATGCCATCAAAAGTGGTCTGCAAAAGGCGACTTCCGAAGCCGTACTAGTGATCATGGCCGACCTGTCCGACAGCCTCGAAATAGTGGACGCCATGTATGAAAAACTGACAGGCGGTTGCGATCTTATATGCGGTTCGCGCTACATGACAGGCGGAAAGCAGTATGGCGGTCCATTCCTCAAAGGGCTGTTTTCGCGCGTAGCCGGCGTTTCGCTACACTGGCTCGCACGAATCCCCACGCACGACATTTCCAACAGTTTCAAAATGTATCGCAAATCTATGCTTGACACCATCACAATCGAAAGCAACGGCGGTTTTGAAATAGGTATGGAAATAACGGTAAAGGCCTACATTGCAGGATATAAAATAACGGAAATTCCCTCGAAATGGTACGACCGAACAGACGGGCAGTCCAATTTTAAACTTTGGAAATGGTTACCGAAATATTTGCACTGGTATTGGCGTTGCGTGAAATGGAAATGGTTCAGAATGTAAAAGATAAATAAGCATCGAATCAACGTAGCGATTATCGAAAAGCGAACAATGGAGACAGCCATTTTATTCATACTTGTACTTTATTTTTGTATCTTATTGCTTATATCGTGGTTTGCTGGGAAAAAAAATTCCGACAATCAAGCATTTTTTCTGGCTAACCGAAAATCGCCATGGTACGTTATAGCTTTCGGCATGATTGGTTCAAGCATTTCTGGCGTAACTTTTGTGTCGGTTCCGGGCATGGTGAGCAACTCGTCCATGACCTATTTCCAGATGGTGTGCGGATTCCTTGCCGGTTATCTTGTGATTGCATATATTTTGCTGCCTCTGTATTATCGTCTGAAACTGACCAGCATATATACATTTCTTGAACAACGGTTTGGACGATATTCATACAAAACGGGTGCGTCGTTTTTTGTTCTGTCAAAAACTGTTGGCGCGGCAGCAAGGCTCTATTTGGTTGTTTTTATTTTGCACCGGCTGGTCTTTTCGCAATGGGGAATTCATTTTGGTTTTGTTGCCACAGGTATCGTTGCATTGATTTTGGGATATACGTTCCGGAGCGGTATAAAAACTATTGTTTGGACAGACACAGTTCAAACTCTGTCTTTGATAGCAGCGCTTGTGTTTATTTGTTACCAGATTATGCAGAAACTTGATGTCGATTTCTCGCAAGTTGTTCAAACAGTGGAACAAAGCAGTTATGCCCGTATTTTTGTTTTTGATGACTGGCATTCGACAGAAAACTTCTGGAAACAGTTTTTCAGCGGTGTACTGATAGCGATTGTCATGAATGGACTTGATCAGGATATGATGCAAAAAAGCCTTACTTGCAAAACGTTACGTGATGCGCAAAAGAATATGGTCAGTTTTGGTATTTTCTACCTGCCGGTGAATTTGCTCTTTTTATCGTTAGGAGCAATGCTGATACTGTTTGCTGCTAAGTATCAACTTGTTTTGCCGACAAAACCGGATGAAATACTGCCATATATTGCTGCAAACTACTTGGGATTTCCTGCTGTGGTCTTCTTTTCTGTTGGAATAATTGCTGCTGCTTTCTCAAGCGCTGACTCTGCACTGACAGCTCTCACGACAACTATCTGTATTGATTTACTGGATATTAACCGCAAAAAAGCCGCAACAGCCGTCAAAACGCGGCACATTGTCCATGTAAGTGTCAGTTTGGTATTTCTGGCTACTGTGCTAATTATTCACAATACAGGACAGGGCAGCATTTTAAACACCATTTATAAAATTGCATCATATACTTATGGACCATTATTGGGCATGTTTTTTTTCGGATTATTTACAAAAATAAATCTGAAAGACAGCTTTGTCCCTCTTGTTTGTATCATGGCGCCAATCTTGAGTTTTTGCCTGGAATTTAGCCTTGATATGTTTTTTCATTATAAGGTTGGCAACGAAATACTGTTATTCAATGGATTAATCACCGTGTTCGGTCTATTAGCTATTTCCAAACATTAGTTAGATGGATTTTATTTCCATAATTTTTTGTTTAAATTCTTCATTCGAATCTTGTATCTTGCTTTTTATTTTTGTTTTATAAGCATAAATCGTATTTATAGAATAATTGAGAAATTGCGCTATTTTTTCATTATCGTTGATACCCAAACGAATAAGAGCATAAATACGCAAATCGGTATTCAACAGTTCGTTTTTTTTCAGTTGAATCTGTTCTCCAGGTTTCAATAATTCGTTGAAACGATTTACAAAATCGGGAAACATTTTCAAAAACATTTGGTCGAAATGGGAAAACAGCTCTTCTCGTTCGCGATGTATGTCCATATTTTTAGGAAAATTTCTCAAATCGTCGTACTGTTTGGCAGTTACTTTCCGGTCAACCCATTTTTGGAAAGCTTCCAGTTTTTTGATAAATTCGGAGTGTTGACTGAAAAAATATCCGATGTATTCGTCTTTTATTTTGTTGGCTTCTGTGAGGTCGTTATTCACATTGGTCAGGTTGTTGTTTACTTTCTGGATTGCCTGTTGTGCCTGGTTTAAGCGTTTGAGAGATTTCCAGATAACGACAAATGCGGCAACCAGCATTAGCAGCAAGACGGAAATGCAGATAAAAAACAAGGTTATTCGATCGCGCTGTTTTTCAATTGTATTTATTCGTTCGTCTTCGATGATGGGGAGAATATTTCCGATTTCCAGCTGTCGGTGACGTGCGTTGTAAAAATAGGCGTCCGACAGCGCTTGCCGGATGTAGGTTACGGCATGCGACAGGTCGCCGCTTTCATAGAGCAACTGGGCAAGGTTTCTCAAGGCAACTGTTTCTTTTGTTGATGATTTGACATCGGAAATGGCTGCTTTCATCAAGTAATATTTCGCATCTTCGGTGTTGTTTTGCAACGTCAGTATGTAGGCAATGCTGGAAGTGGCAATAGCTAAATCGTGTTCGGAATAGCCTTTGGTATCAATCATTTTTTGAAAAGCGTCGAATGCTCCTTTGTAATTGCCTGTTTTCATGAATTTTAATCCTGCTGACGCCCAATAGCGTGGCGATTCTTGCGGCAGAAGAATGAGTGCCGAATCTATAATCCGGCTGCCGATTTCTTCGTATTGTTTGCGAAAGGCGGGCGTGTCGTTGTAGTCGGCCAGGTCGTAGTAAAGGCGTGCTTTGTGGGTGAAGTATGCAATTTTTGTTTCGTCGCTGCAGCCGTTGACGTCGATAGTAGCCATTGTGTCGAATGCCTCCTTGAAGAGCCCCGACGATAAATAGCAAAATATCATTTTCACCATTGACGAGGTAATTTTGTCGTGATTTCCAAGTCTTTGGGAAATATCCAGCAGTTTTTCCACACAAACATACGCCGAATCGTAAACATAAGAACGGTATTCCTCGAACAAACCGGTATAAAGGTGGTAGAGCAGCTGGTCGTCGCTGGTTTCTCTGATTGCTGTTTTGATTTGCCGGATGCAGTTTTCTTTCTGCAGGTCATAATCTTTCTGTTTGGAAAGGTAGTAATCGACCTGTTCGAGAGTTGGTTTTTCCGGTGTTGGACTGTTGGCATGTCCAGCAACAGCAAACCCGATCATGGAAAATGATATAAGGATAAACTTTTTCAATTTGTATGTATTTTTCTAAAAACCGGTTGCTTTCAGGTGTAACCCCACTTTTTCCTGTAGTCCGAACAGAAGGTTCATGTTATGAACTGCCTGTCCCGAAGCTCCTTTCAACAGATTGTCTATCATCGAAACAATCAGTAATTTCGAGTCGTATTTTTCCAGATAAAGCAAACACTTGTTGGTGTTTATCACTTGTTTCAGGTCGGGATTCCGGTTGACGACAAACGTGAAGGAATGGTCGGCATAATATTCTTCATACAGACGTTTTATCTCGGATAATTCCACCAGACAGTCCATGTAAAGCGATGCAAAAATTCCGCGTGGAAAATCGCCTCTGTAAGGGATGAAATTAAT
The DNA here is from genome assembly GCA_031279795.1 of Bacteroidales bacterium. Taxonomy (GTDB): domain Bacteria; phylum Bacteroidota; class Bacteroidia; order Bacteroidales; family WRGA01; genus WRGA01. The sequence goes on along the minus strand of JAITHZ010000341.1, from coordinate 2,452 downwards.
CGCCGATGCAAAACTGTGCTGCAATGCCTGCAACGATTGAACAATTTCCGGAATATGCTGATGTTCAAACGGTTTATAAATCGACAAATTATTGTTTCGCCAACTGCAATGCGTTGTTGACGAAGGTTTCACGCCAGCTCCGGTCGAACCGGTAATGGCATGGACGTGAATTTCGGAATTAAGCATCAAGTTTTTGGCTAATGGCAAGAGGGCGAGTTGAATACATGTTGCAAAACATCCGGGATTTGCTACCCGTGTTCCCCGTATTATCCGTTTTCGGTTCAACTCTGGCAGTCCATATACAAATGCGTGTGCATCCGATTCCAAGCGGTAATCCATTGACATGTCGATAATTTTCAACTTGTCCGGCAATTTGTGCGATTCAATGAATTTTCGCGAATCTCCGTGCGCCATACACAGGAACAGTCCGTCGATTTCGTTTAACGGCAGTTCGCAGGAAAAATGCAAATCTGTTTCGCCGTATAAGCCGCTGTGAACATCTGTTACTGGATTTCCGGCATTGCTTTCGCTGTGAATAAACGCGATTTCAACGTCTGGATGATTTATCAGCAAACGAATCAATTCTCCGGCTGTATAACCTGCTCCGCCGATAATGCCGATTTTTATCATTTGTTCGATCTTACTGGTTATTTCTTTTCTGAACCGAATGATAGATTTTCATCTGATTGCCAAGTATTTTCGTAAATCCCTTGACATCGTCGGCGCTCCATGCCTTGTTTATTTCGCCGTATTCGCCAAAGTCAGATTTCATCAAATCAAAATCACTGTCTACTCCCACGAGGACGTAACTGTATGGCTGCAAACGTATTATCACCTTACCGGTGACATTCGTCTGAGAACTTTCCAAAAAGGCTTCGATGTTCCGCATCACTGGGTCGAGGTATTGCGCTTCGTGCAGCAACATGCCGTACCAGTTTGACAGCTGATCTTTCCAGTACTGCTGCCATTTGGTTAATGTATGTTTTTCCAGCATTTTATGCGCATTGATGATAATCATCGGGGCTGCGGCTTCAAACCCAACGCGCCCCTTGATGCCGATAATCGTATCGCCAATGTGCATGTCTCGGCCAATGGCAAATCGTGAAGCTATTTCTTCTATTTGTTGGATAGCTTTTATTTTATCTTCAAAAACAACGCCATTAACCGCATTGATTTCGCCTTTTAGAAAATCAACGGTCAATGTTTCTTCCTCTTTTGCTGTAAGTTGCGAAGGATAGGCTTCTTCCGGCAACGTCTGGTCGGATTTCAGTGTTTCCTTCCCGCCAATGCTTGTTCCCCACAGCCCTTTGTTGATGGAATATTCTACTTTGGTGAAATCGGCTTCATAGCCATGTTCTTTCAGGTAGTTGATTTCCTGTTCGCGCGTCAGGGTCAGGTCGCGGGTAGGGGTCAGGATGTTGATGCCGGGTGCGAGGACGTCGAAAGTCAGGTCGAACCGCACCTGATCGTTACCGGCGCCGGTGCTGCCATGTGCCACGTATTCTGCGCCGATTTGTTTGGCGTATTCAATGATTGCGATAGCCTGAAAAATCCGTTCGGAACTGACCGAAATTGGATAGGTACCGTTTCGTAATACATTGCCAAACACCATGTAACGAATACTTTTCTCGTAATATTCTTTTGTAATATCAATGGCCACATGCCCCACTGCTCCCAGTCTGTCGGCTTTTTCTTCTATGAGTTTCAATTCCCTGTCGCTGAAGCCGCCCGTATTGGCTACTGCGGTATAGACGTCGAATCCTTTTTCCGACAAGTATTTCACACAAAACGAAGTATCCAACCCTCCGCTAAATGCCAAAACTACTTTTTCTTTCATGATAATGTTTTAGTTTGAAGGTGCAAAGTTAATTGAAAACATCTGCATATATCGTTATATGCTGTTATATATTGTTACACATTGTTATATTAAAAAAATGTGTCTTTCTTGAAGCAGACTGCAAGAAAATATGATTATTTACTGACAAAAAAACAAGATCTCCCTTATTTTCTTATTTTTTAGCTTTTTAATAAGAAGATAAGGGAGATAGCCTTACTGCACAAATCCCTGACGTTGCAATTGTTTTAAGTAAGCTGCTACGCGATACTCGTAGTTTGCTTCGCTGTTAAAATGACCGGCTAACGCTTCGGAAATATTCCTTACGCTACGTTTTCCATCAATCAGGTTCCATACGGCTGTTCCGTGTTTTTCGAGCCGGATGCGTATGTATGGCGATTTGTTTTTCGGTACGAAATGGCGCTGCATGAATTTACTCCTGAAACGTGGGAACACAATTACTGCACATCCATTTTCCATTTCTGTCGTAATATGCTTGCTAACAACCGGTGTTGAATCGAAAAAATTTTTCATTCTTTCGCTTTCCCTTTTTTCAATGGAACAGTTACAAGAAAATAGCCGATTATCAATACAATTGTAATTCCGGCAATGTAATAC
>JAITHZ010000260.1 GCA_031279795.1 Bacteroidales bacterium | reverse complement strand
TGGAAATCGCTCACATCTACTTGAATATGATGAGAGTTAGGTTAGCCATTTACGATTTTCTACTTTTCGGAGGGGGCAAAGCTACAATTTTTCGTAAAACAAAAAACATGATCAGGAATCAGGAAATGAAATTAAATGAGGAGAATGCATTTTCCATATTGAAGTGTTGACTGGAATTGTTTTTCTGGAATGAAACAAATATTTGAAAGTGTTCTTAATGCCGGAAATAATCGTTTTAAGTTCAATATTGCAAAAGGAAACGATTGCAGGATAATTGCCGCTATTTATCTCCTGATCAGGGCATGGTTTGGGGTTTGGCTTGAGATGAAAAATCGAATACCTCTGGAAATATTTTACTAATGGAGTTGCAGGTGGGTGGGCATGTGGTGTTATATGTCTTCTGCGTAGAGTTTTTCCCACTTGTGTATTTCTTTGGATAGCCTGTTTTTCAGTTCGTTGTATTGTTTGAGGAGTTCAGGGTTGAAATTGTTTTCGGGCAGGGTCAGCTGCATTTCGGTTGCGGATACTTGTTGTTCTAACTGTGTGATTTGGTTTTCGGAATCGCTTAGTTGCTTTTTCAGTCGTTTTTTTCGGCGGTTTTGTTCTTTTTGTTCTTCGTAGCTGAGTTTTACTGCGGTTTCCGGTTTGGGTGCATGGGATTGAATGTTTGATTGTTTTGTGTTGATTTCCAATTCCTGGAGATTTTCCATTCTTTTCTTTTGTAGAAAATCGTAAATGCCGCCTAAATGTTCTTTTACCTGTTTGTTCCCAAATTCATAGACTTTGTTCACCAGGCCGTCCAAAAAATCGCGGTCGTGAGAAACAACGACTACTGTGCCGTCAAATTTTTTAATAGCTTGTTTTAGAACGTTTTTCGAGTGCATGTCCAAGTGATTTGTCGGTTCGTCCAGAATCTGCAGGTTGGCGGGTTCCAGCAGCAACCGTATCATTGCCAGACGGCTGCGTTCGCCTCCTGAGAGTACTTTCACCTTTTTTTCTGTCGCTTCGCCGCCAAACATGAATGCGCCGAGTATGTCGCGAATCTTTGTGCGAATGTCGCCTTGTGCCACATAATCAACGGTGTCAAAAACTGACAGATTTTCGTTTAGCAATTGTGCCTGATTTTGAGCAAAATAACCTATTTTTACGTTGTGTCCCAGCGTCAAAACGCCGGAATAATCGGTTTCGCCCATGATACATTTGACAAGTGTGGATTTTCCTGCACCGTTTTTCCCGACAAACGCTATCTTGTCGCCGCGATTGACAGTGAATGTGGTGTTTTCAAATACAAGGTAATCGCCGTAATATTTTGCAAGTTTTTCGATAATCACAGGATAGTTACCCGAATTGGGGGCTGGGGGAAATCGCAGATTGAGTAATGCATTGTCTTCATCGTCTATTTCGATGCGTTTCAGTTTGCTCAGCTGCTTGATACGCGATTGAACCTGAATGGCTTTGCTGGATTTGTACCGGAAACGTTCGATGAATTTTTCTGTGTCCTGAATCTGTTTTTGCTGGTTTTTGTAGGCGCGCATTTGCTGTTCGCGGGCTTCTTCCCGCAGTGCGGTGTATTGGGAATATGGTACGCGGTAGTCGTAGATATGTCCCAGCGAAATTTCGACTGTGCGCGAGGTCACGCTGTCGAGAAATGCCTTGTCGTGAGAGACCAGCAGGAGGGCGCTTCCGCTGGTGGCCAGAAAATTTTCCAGCCATTGGATGGATTCAATATCCAGGTGGTTGGTCGGTTCGTCGAGCAGCAGTACGTCGGGATTGAGCAACAGTATCTTTGCCAGCTCAATACGCATGCGCCATCCGCCACTGAATTCGCCGGTAGCTCGGTCGAAGTCGCTGCGGGAAAATCCCAGTCCGGTTAGTGTTTTTTCGAGGAGGGCATGGTAATTCATGCCGCCGAGCATGGCGAGCTCTTCGCTGGCTATCGTCAGTTCTTCAACTTTTCGGTGGTAACTTGTTGATTCATAGTCCGTTCTCAGAGATATCTCCTCCCCTATCCTATTGATACGCTGCTGAATTTCAATTATATGCGCAAACGCTTGTTCGGCTTCTTCACGCACTGTGCGGGTGTTGTTGTGTTCCATTTGTTGTGGCAGGTAGCCGACGGTCGAATCTTTCGGCACGGTTACCTGTCCACTGCTGGGCTGTTGCAGTCTGGCAATTATTTTTAGCAGTGTCGATTTTCCTGCGCCGTTTTTTCCTACCAGCGCTACTCGTTCTTTTTTGTTTACGATAAAGGAAATGTGGTCGAGCAACGTGAATCCGCCAAATTCTACAGTCAAGTTCTCAATTGAAACCATCTGATTTTTTTCTTATTGAAAAAGTACTGCAACTTGACTGTTGCAGTTTGTGCAATTATTGCACGTTATTTTTATTCTAAAACTTTTTTAATCTTTTCAATAATCATTTTCTTGCTTGCTGCGCCAATGTGTGTGTCAATCAGGTTTCCATTTTTGAAAAACAAAATAGTCGGAATGTTGACTATTTCATATTTTTCGCAAATTTCGGGATTTTCGTCCACATTTACTTTGCCAACACTGAGGCTGTTTGCATATTCTGCTGCAAGTTCGTGTACGACAGGAGCAATTGCTCGGCAAGGGCCACACCATTCTGCCCAGAAGTCAACCATTAGCGGCATATTAGATGTAAGCGCTGTTTGGAAATTGGTATCCGTAAATTCAGTTATCATATCTTTTTAATTCTGGTTTGATAATTGGAACTGCAAAATTAGTAATTATATTATTATTATTAATGGATATTGTTATCCATTTTCTATCGCATAATAGAATTTTTCTATTAAGCGATTAACTTTTAGCAAATCGGTATCTGACATCCATTCTTGGTCAATGTTTTTTTTGATTTTATTGATAGTTGTGAACAATTCTTGAATGAAGATGGCATCGCAACCTGTTTTTTCGCAGATTCGTTCCATGAACTCTTTATTTATAACACTTGTCGGTTCATAAAAGTTCACACGAATGTATTCCAATAGATAGGTGATTCGTTTCATGGCAATGTTGGTATTGTCGTGTTTGTTGTAGTAAAGCGAACCGACGACTTTTGCAAAATC
>JAITHZ010000245.1 GCA_031279795.1 Bacteroidales bacterium | reverse complement strand
GTATGGATAGTTATCATCTTTGAAAATTTGCAGAAACTGATAGGCATAGTAGCGATCGTTGAAGCTGTCGACAAATACGCGATGACGCCCGTCGCGAACGATGATTCCGGCATTTGCATACCCGTTATTCCGCACCAGATTCAGCAATCGTTGCGCTTCGGCACTGGTTCGAAAACTTCCAGCAATGACGAAAAACGAATCATTGTTGGGCATAGGCATGGCTGGCTCTCTGACGGATGTGTCATCTTCTTTTTTTACTTTTTGTTCTGTTGTTTTTTGTTCGGTTGTTTTTTGTTCGGTTGTTTTCTGTTCGGTTGTTTTCTGTTCGGTTGTTTTCTGTTCGGTTGTTTTTTCCTCAAGTACTTCGTCTTTTTGGTTGTTCGGTGTAATTTCCGTTTGTTGTGTAACGTCACTTTCAACCGTTGTGCCCACGTGCAGTTCACCGATTTTTGGCAAAGGCGTTTCCTGTTCAGGATGCAGCTCGCTATCCATAAAATTGCTTGTGTCCATGACAAAATCTGCATTTTCGCTGTTGATAACTGGTGTCAGAATTTTCGCGTAATTCGTTGGATGAGAATTATCTACCTGAATTGCTACCGGTTGAAACAGCAACATCAAGATAACGGCAGCAGCAACGGCCAGCCTGCCGATTTCATATTTGTGTTCAGCCAAATAATCGGATAAAATTGTTAATGCCGTTTTGTTGTCCCTTGCATTAGTTTCGCTATACCAGGAGGTATTTTTTTGCAAAGGTTGGCGCTTAGTCCTGTCTTTTTCAGCAAGTAATTGATCATTTCCTGTTTTATCGGGTATTTTTTCCTCTCTTTTCTTTTCGCCTTGTTGCAGATACGATGCTGTTATTTCCACAATCAACGATTCGTCTGCTTCTTGAGCTGTATTTTCGGCTTCCTGAAGTTTGTTTTGATTGGTACTTGCCGGTGTTGTCTCTTGTGCTGCCGGTTCTTTTTCTGAAGTTTTATTTTCAGACAGAAGTTTTAACAACCATTTTTCAAGTGTCTTTTCTTCATCTTTTGACGCAAAGACTTCGTAAATATTCGATTCCGTTTCTTCTTCGGCAGATTTTTCTTGAAAACTGACCTTTTCTGCCATCGGCAACCGAGATATCTGAAGGGAAAAAAATCCATACATATCGGAAGCAAAATAGGGATGAATATCCTCAACAGGATGAAACAGCAGCTGACCGTTTGAATCGTAATTCAACTGCCCGATACGTCCGAACTGGATGCCGTTAGCTACGCGAATTTCCTTTTTCAGTTCCCGTACGTCGTTTTCAAGAATGACAAAAGCTTCGGCGTAATTCTTTCCGTATGTCTCGGCATAAGCATCAACCAGTAGGCCATCGTTGTGGAACAGACTTGAATTAAAAGCAAACTGTCGTTTGGGCGGATACCACATCGCCGTCTTTTCCTCGAAATATGCAGGTGAAAGATTGCTGATGAATCCGCCAAACCCAGGGATGATTGCATATCCGTGAATTGACAGTAAGCATTCGGTATGTATTATTAATTGTTTCATGAGTTTTTTGTATATTTTCCGACGGTGCAAAAGTACGCATCTATTTCCGGTTGGAGGCTTTTTTTCCTTTTTAGTTATCAATATCTTTTCAACTGCTTGGATGGATGTCCATTTTTATTTTCCAAAATAACAGTAGAACATTTATAATAAATGGTATAGGAAAATTCCAGAAAACTGAACAGACCCTTAAACGGCTTATTTTTAATGATAAACTAAAATGATAATCCGACTGCATCCAAAAATGTTTTCAACAATTTCTCAACAGGCAGTTAGTTAGTGATTAGTGATTAATTCAAGTTTCCCAGCTTAAAAAAATCAGCATTTAGCGAAAAAAAAGTAGGGTAAAAGTGGTGGGTATTTAAAGATAAATTCTTATCTTTGAGTGATTTAAACAAGAAAATCAATAAATCTTAAATACACACCACATATGAGTGCAAAAATAGGCGATTTGATGAATTAACAAGCGTTTTACGCGAAAAAGAAAAAATAGACGAGGGAGTTCTCGGATTTGCAAAACAGTTTCGTATCGGGCAATTATTGAAGTCGTTTAGACTTAAAACGGCAAGGTTATTCGTTGTCAACACTAATTGCCAAGTTGATCCTGATACGCTTGGGCGGATCCGAAAAACGACGTGGTGTTCAAAAAAATATTTGGACAAAACCCGCACCTTCTAATGAGTTTTCTCAATTCTCAACTCAGGTTTGAAGATGGCAGTTATTTTTTTTAATAAATTACATAAACTATTTCTCATTTTAATACGCAATTCGCGGGTAAAGGCATTATTTAAATTCAAGAGATGGATTGCCAGTGTGCATCAATGCTCGCGAAGAGTTCGTAATGGCGCAAAGTTTAGCATCCGTTGATCCATGTGAATTTTTGTACAAATAAAATTGGCGAATTTTTATACAAATCATTATGGAGATTATAAAAATGATGCTTTTGAAAACTATTTTGGATTTTATTTGTTATTATTCTGTAGACAGCATGGAGAAATGTAAATTTTTCATATAGGTTCTCATTTCAATGCAAAGGTGCAGATAAAAATTCTTAATGTGATTGCCGTAGATGAAAGGTAATATTAGTTCATTATATTGTGATGTTTAGCGCAATTATGTTTTGGCATTTTTATTTCGTGTCTTTGCATTGATCTTTTATTTTTTTGCAGGAATGAGTATTTTAACGTAATTTTGCGGAGATTTTCAAATTTGAAAGGCTATGAAAGAACAACGGTATAACCTTCGAGGAGTTTCTGCATCCAAAGAGGATGTACATAATGCAATCAAGCATATTGACAAAGGCATTTTTCCAAATGCTTTTTGCAAAATAATTCCTGACGTGCTGGGCGGCAGCCCCGATTATTGCAATATCATGCACGCCGACGGGGCTGGAACGAAATCGTCTCTGGCGTATGTTTACTGGCGTGAAACTGGCGATTTGTCGGTATGGAAGGGCATTGCTCAGGATGCTCTGATTATGAATATTGACGATTTGCTGTGTGTTGGCGCTGTAAACAATATGTTAGTATCTTCAACAATTGGCAGAAATAAACGGTTGATACCGGGTGAAGTAATTTCAGCTATCATTGAAGGTACAAACGAGGTAATCGAAAATCTTCGCGCACTGGGAGTAAATGCCTGTCTAACAGGTGGTGAAACAGCCGATGTGGGCGACTTGGTGCGAACCGTAATTGTGGATAGTACCGTAATTTGCCGGATGAAATTGGACGAAGTGATTTCCAATCATCGAATCGAAGTCGGCGATGTGATTGTGGGTCTGTCGTCGTCGGGACAGGCTACTTACGAAAATGCCTACAACAGCGGAATGGGAAGCAACGGATTAACTTCGGCCCGACACGATGTTTTCGCACATTATCTGGCCAAAAAATACCCCGAAAGTTATGACTGCGATATGCCTGAAGAATTGGTCTATTCCGGACAATATTCATTGACACAAGCTATTGACAATCTGGGTATTGATGCAGGGAAACTGGTACTTTCTCCTACTCGCACGTATGCTCCGGTAATCAAACTGCTGCTTGCAGAGCTTCATTCGCAAATTCATGGCATGGTGCATTGCAGCGGAGGCGCTCAAACAAAAATTCTACATTTTCTCGACCATCTAAAAGTGGTGAAAAACAATCTGTTGCCTGTCCCTCCATTATTCAAAATCATACAGGAAGAAAGTGCAACCGACTGGAAAGAAATGTACAAAGTGTTCAATATGGGGCACCGTATGGAGATTTATTTGCCACCCAAATATGCACAGGAGGTGATTGATATTTCCAAAATCTTTAACATTGATGCACAAGTTGTTGGTTATATTGAAGCTTCCAGAAAACGAGAAGTTGTAATTGAAAGTCCATTTGGGCGATTCGTTTACGAATAATGTATAATGTCACAAAATCTTTGTTGATATACATAATTTGTGTACCTTTGCGGTGATTTTGAAAAATAGAATTACGATAATGTCAAAGGTCATAAAAATAAAAAAAGGGCTGGATATCAAATTGGTAGGGGCTGCGGAAAAAAAACGTTTGCCAGTTTTTGAACATTCATCCGTATTTGCTGTTTCTCCTGGTGATTTTCACGGTATTCACCCGAAACTTTCTGTAAAAGAAGGAGATGAAGTGAAAGCTGGTACTACGCTGTTCGTCGATAAAAACCGACCAGAAATCCGGTTTGTTTCCCCTGTGAGTGGCGAAGTGATTGCCATCGAACGGGGCGAGAAGCGAAAGCTCCTTCGCTTGCTCATTCAGGCGAAAGCCAGCAAATACGAAGATTTTGGAAAAAAAGATGTATCTACTTCCTCTACACAGGAAATCAAAGAATTACTGCTTCAGGCCGGAAATTGGCCGTTTATCAAACAGCGGCCATACGATGTGATTGCTAATCCTGTGGATACGCCGCGCGACCTGTTTGTTTCGGCGTTTGATTCCGCACCGCTGTCGCCTGACATGAATTTTGTGCTGGATGGACAAGAAGACGACTTTCAAACTGGACTGAATGCCTTGACTCGACTGACTTCCGGCAACGTGTATGTCGGTATTCCGGCTCGAACAGCCATACCTGCTCTACGCCAAATGAAAAATGTTGAAACTGTGGAATTTGACGGACCGCATCCTGCCGGAAACGTAGGGGTTCAAATTCATCATATCAAGCCGGTTAACAAAGGCGAAGTTGTTTGGACAATCCATGCAGCGGATGTCCTTTTTATCGGTCGTTTGTTCAATAAAGGAATTGCAGACTTTACACGAACGGTGGCTATTACTGGTTCGGAAGTTACAGAACGACAGTATGTTGACTTGCTACCAGGTGCATCGCTGGAAGGTATTGTGAAAACAACAAAAGGAAAAAATTTACGCTATATAAGCGGTAACGTTCTTACTGGAAAACAGATTGATGCAAACGGGTTTCTCGGTTATTACGACAGTCAGGTGACGGTAATTCCTGAAGGAACGGAAAAACACGATATGCTGGGATGGATAAGTCCTGGATTTTCAAAGTACAGCGTCAATAGAAGTTTCATTTCGTGGTTTCTCAACAAATTGAATTTCGACCGGAAATATGTGCTGGACGCCCGCATCAAAGGTGGAAAACGTGCAATCATCCTGTCGAACGAATATGACTCTGTATTCCCGATGGACATTTTGCCAGAATTTCTTTTGAAAGCTACTATCGCGTTCGATATTGATAAAATGGAACAGCTTGGTATTTATGAAGTTGCGCCAGAAGATTTTGCACTTTGCGAATTTGTGGATACCTCAAAACTCGAAATCCAGCAAATCATACGGGATGCTCTGGATAAACTGCGGCTCGAAATGAATTAGTGACGGATGTACTGAAAATAATTGTCAGATATTAAAATCCAAAAGAATCGGGGACTTCGTCCGTGATGTTTTCATCTATAATCACCTTTGCTTCTTGGTGTACAGCATTTCCTTCTACATAAATCGCAGCATGTGGATGAACCGGACAAATGGATTCGCAGCCGCCGCATCCAATACAAATTTCGGTATCGACTTTGGGCAGTGTTAATCCGTCGTGGAACGGCATCATCTTGACAGCTTGCGTTGGGCAGTGTTCGGAGCAGGCGCCGCAATTGGTTCCTTCGGTGATTACGATGCAAGTGTCTTCATTGAAAACTACATAACCCATTTGAGTTTTATGTTTTTCGTCCACAGTCAATGGCAGCAACGCGCCATTCGGACAGATTTCGGAACAAACGGTACAGTCGTAATTGCAAAATCCGTGACGAAAATCAAGCATTGGCAGCATCATTCCTCCGAGTCCATATTCCATGAAAGCCGGCTTGAGCGCATGTGAGGGACATTTGCTGATGCACAGGTGACACGATGTGCAATGGTTGAGCAACTGTTCGGCGCTTTGCGATCCTGGAGGGCTGACAGGCGTTTGCCGTTTGAGGGGATGTCCGCTGTGTCCGGCGCTGTCGGCCATCAGTGCGGGGAGAGTCAAGGCCGTTGTCAGTCCGCTGACAAAAAATCTGCGTTTGCTTAAATCAACCTTTTCTATTGCTGGCTGTTTTTTTATGCTAAGAAATGAAAATGACATGGCATCCTGTTTACATTTAATTTTCACACAGTTAAAACAATCGACACAACGGCTGTAATCAATTTTTCTTGCTTTGCTGTCAATACACGACGCCTTGCAGCGTGTTGCACATGCTGCGCAGCTGTTGCATTTTCCGGCGTCAATTCTGACTTTGTACAGCGAATATTTACTTAAAAAACCCAATATCGTCCCTACCGGACAAAGTGTATTGCAAAACGTTCGTCCGTACTTCCATGCCAGAAAGCCTATCCCCAGCAGCGTAACAACCGTCACCGAAAAGGAAAAAGCGCTCATAATAAAAATATGAACCGCATACAGCGAATAATTGCCAGCGTGCGTCAAAACAGTTGCCAGAAAATTGTTTCCTGCCATGTAAACCGGTTTGAACAGATGAACCGCCAAACGCCCGTAGGCGCTGTAAGGATCGAAAAAGCTAAGTAAAACATTGAATCCCAGAAAAAATGTCACAAGGATAATGCCCAATACCGACCAGCGCAAGATCGTTTTCGGTTTGCTGTATTTGTAGCGTTTCTTTTTCTTCGTTGCTTTTTTGGAAACAAACGCAATAATATCCTGAAGGACTCCCATCGGACAAAGCGACGAACAGTAAATCCGCCCAATCAGCAGCGTGATGATAACAATCAGCGCCATTCCCAGAACATTCATCGCCAGATATGCCGGCACAAACTGAAAATGTTCCACAACGTGAAACTGATGCGGCAATATTTCTCCGAAATCAATGAAATAAAATGTTATCAACGAAAAAAAAACAACCGAAAGTCCTACTCGCAATATTTTCAGCATCATTTTAAAATTTTGTCAGTTACATTTTGATTTGTTTAATCCTGTCTTTTGCAGGGTTCATTGTTCCCAGTTTCAATTCCTGTCCGTCGGCCAGATAGCCGACATGTTCAAGAGGCATCGGGACGATTTGTCCAAAATATTTTGCAGCAGCCGTATCAACCGCAACAATATCCTGCGAAACAAACAATATTTTAGAATTAACGACATCGGCCAGTGATTTTCCCTGCGGCCCGTTGGATTTCAGCACACGATAACCGTCAACGACATTCAAAACAGGCTTTTTTTGCAACGTGCAAATATCGGCGATACATTGCGGAAGATCAACGCTGTGGAAAATTTGTCTGTCCCACACGATTCCCATTATGTTTTTCATGGAAATAGAAAGATTTGCACCACCATGATGTTTCAGAATTGGCACGTTAATCCATGCGTCGCTATCTAAAATGGCCTTGTGTATCTTGGCCGATTTCAACTTTTTACCGTTTGGCAGCGAAACTTGCCGGTAATACGATTCGTCATTACCGGGCACTATGGTAGCTCCGGCTGC
>JAITHZ010000209.1 GCA_031279795.1 Bacteroidales bacterium | reverse complement strand
CCGATGACAAAAAAGTGTGGAACATGGGAAACGAATACCTCTACGGACGTTCGTTCCTGATCGTTCCTGTAACACAACCATTTTATGCGCGAGGCGAAAAGGAAACGTCAAGCGTTGATTTTTCCCGTGTTCAACGTTATCCAGTCTATTTGCCGGAGGGTGCAGACTGGTACGATTTCTGGACAGAGGAAAAGATTGTCGGCGGCACAAACCTGCAGCGGGAAGTTCCTGTTGACGTGATGCCGGTTTATGTAAAAGCAGGTTCCATCATACCGTCAAGCACAGCAGTTCAATACGCATCCGAAAAAAACTGGGACAGGTTAGAACTGCGCATTTATCCGGGCGCCAGTGCGGAATTTGATTTATATGAAGACGAAAACGACGGTTACGCTTACGAAAAAGGTATTTTTTCCATAATAAAAATCCAGTGGAATGACGCCGCGCGAACACTGACGCTCGCCGACAGGCAGGGCGAATTTCCCGGAATGTTGAAACGACGGACATTCCGCATAACACTGGCAGGCGAAAACAAAACTACAAAAGAAATTCAGTATAACGGAAAATTAATAACTATCAACTTATGAAAAAAGCAATCATCAATTCAGCAATACTTTTGTGCATCATGCAGCTGACGTATGGGCAGGGTAATCCATTTGTGAGAGACATCTATACAGCTGACCCTTCGGCGCATGTCTGGGACGACGGACGTCTGTACGTTTATCCGTCGCACGACGTCAGTCCGCCTCGTCAGTGCGACCTTATGGACAAATATCATGTATATTCAACCGACGACATGCAGAACTGGACCGACCATGGCCAAATACTTGAAGCCAATGACGTTCCCTGGGCGCAGCCGCTGGCCAACGGCGGAAAATTCATGTGGGCGCCCGACTGTGCCTACAAAAACGGGAAATACTATTTCTATTTTCCGCATCCCGACAAAGATCCATGGAACGATAACTGGAAAATAGGAATAGCCGTAAGCGAAAAACCGGCTTCGGACTTCACTGTACTTGACGAACCACTGAAAGGCCTTCCTGCCAAAGGAATGATTGATCCCTGCGTTTTTATTGACGACGACGGGCAAGCCTATTTCTACTATGGTGGCGGAGGGCGTTGCCAGGCAGGTAAACTCAAGGACAATATGATTGAACTGGACGGGGAACTCAAGACAATGACAGGGCTGCTCTATTTTCATGAAGGAGCGTGGGTACATAAAAAAGGTGACATCTACTACCTTTCCTATCCAGGGAACAGTCCAAACCTGCCCAATTATGTTGCGGGACAAGACCAGCTGTTGTACGCCATATCCAACAGCCCGCTGGGACCTTGGGATTACAAGGGTTCGTATCTGTCGCCAACAGGCTGCGACACAAGTCACGGTTCAATCGTCGAATACAAGGGGCAATGGTATGCTTTTTATCACAACAGTTCGCTTTCGGGTAACAATGTCTTGCGGTCAATTTGCGTTGACAAACTGTTTTATGAAAGCGATAACATTCGCATAAAACCGGTCAAACAAACTAAAGGAGCGGGAAGTCCCTGGCGGGAAGAAGGGCCATTCCCGATAGCAGGAGTCATTGATGCAATAGATTACAACAATGGAGGACAAGGTTTTGCCTACTGGGACAAAACTGCTGTGAATGTGCCTGGTCAGTACCGTCCGAGCGAATCTGTAGACATTGATTATGATTACATGAATGATGATTTTTTTGTCTCCCAAACCGAAACAGGCGAATACATCAACTACACTGTCAACGTAACTCAAAGCGGATGGTATGATATTGACTGTATTGCCGTTTCACCCGACAGTAAAAATGGCGAACTCCAACTGGCTTTCGATGATGTGAATATCGAAAAAGTAACGGTTCCGTTAGGATACAGGCTTGACTTTAAGACTACTACAATACCGCAAGTGTTTTTGACGGAAGGAACGCAAGTGATGACTGTTTATCCGTTTGGCAGTATCAATATCAAGCGCTTTATTTTCCATTTAAAAACTGCCGACATACAGCAAACGCCGGACGATTCGTCATTTTCCATTCATCCTGAAGGAAACGGGATTTTCATGCTGCAATTGCTCCAGCCAGCCCAAATCGCGCTTGCGGATATAAACGGACGCATCCTCTATTTCGAACAGGTAGAATACAACGCATCAAGAATTGATTTTTCGCATCTTGCTACAGGTGTATACATTCTTAATATAAAAATGAATGATCGAATATTCCGGAGCAAATTAACACGATAACAAGGTTGAAATGAAAAAAAATGCTTTTTTTATATTTTTCTTTCTTATTGTCTGTTTAACAGGCAATGCGCAGACACGAATAGCCTGCGTGGGCGCAAGCATTACCGAAGGAGCGCGAATCGAAAATCCGAAGGAAAATTCCTATCCGGGGCAGTTACAGTCGCTGCTGGGCGTGAATTACACAGTGAGCAATTATGGAGTAAGCAGTTCGACCATGTTGCGAAAAGGAAATTTTCCCTACTGGAATACTGGCGCTTACAGGGATGCGTTGAAAAGCAATCCCGACATTGTGTTTATCGACCTTGGCGGAAACGACGCCAAAGCAGTTAACCGGCCTTTTTACAGCGAGCTGGAAGCCGACTGTCGCGCAATGATACGTTCATTCAAGGAATTGCCGTCGCATCCGCGCGTGATTGTGCTGTTGCCAACCGCATTTTTCGTGACAGACAGCGCCGACATTTACTCTCCGGTTTGTCGGCGGGAAGTTGTGCCGCGTCTGCAGCAGGCCGCCCGCGCCGAACAGGTTGAAGTCATCGACATGTATCCGTTGCTTGTCGACCGTCCCGATTTGATACCCGACCGTATTCATCCCGAAAAAAAGGGTTCAGCCATTATCGCAAAACGGCTGTTTCAGCAGATAATTTTTCCGGTTGACGAAACATTCGACATGTTCACTGTCTTGAAAAATAAAGGAATACAATATAAAACCGTAGACTTTGCCGGATACGAGTGTGCCGAGTTTCAACAGAACGGACGGGAGTGCAAGGTAGTGAAACCCCGAAAAGCGGCCGTCCATCATCCATGGATTTGGCGAATGCGTTTCTGGGCGCATGAACCTCAAACTGATATCGCGCTGCTGGAAAAAGGTTATCATGTGGTTTATTGCGATCAGTCGGAACGCATGGGAAATGCACAAAACATCCGCGAATGGAACGATTTTTATCAGTTGCTGCACAGCGGAGGCCTGAATGCGCGCGTTGTGCTGGAAGGCATGAGTAGGGGAGGGGTTTACGCTTTCAACTGGGCGGCAGCCAACCCCGACAAAGTTGCGGCAGTGTATGTCGACAATCCGCTTTTGGACATGAAAGCCATGTATTATAAATCCGACGGCGAAGAAAAGCCAGAAAATGAAATAACACAGGGTATTCGCGAAAACTATGGCGTCAATCGCAGCCAAATCCAACATTTTAACGAAAGTCCCATTGACAAAATAGATGAAATTGTAAAGGGCAACTATCCGATATTGATTCTCTGCGCCGAATTGGACGAAGCTGCAGTTAATTCCCAGAACACGTTTCCATTTGAAGAAAAAATACGCGCCAAAGGCGGCAAGATTACAGTTGTTGTAAAAAAAGGTTTTCGGCATCATCCGCACAGTTTTCCCAATCCGGCGTCCATTGTCGATTTCATCGAAACAGCCGTTAATGACTGGAACAACGAATCCACAATTCCGTCTGTCAAGAAATACGATACGTATAAAGGACTGGCCATGGCTGGCTATCAAGGCTGGTTCAGCTGTCCGGGCGACGGTTCCGAACGGGGCTGGTATCATTACTGGGGCAGGGATGGCGATTTTTATCCGGGCAACTGCACGATTGACATGTGGCCAGAGGTGTCGGAATACGACAAGATATACAAAACCAGTTTCGTTTTTGCCAGCGGAAGTCCCGCGTATGTGATGAGCGAATATGACGAATCGACGGTGCGGACACATTTTCGGTGGATGCGCGAATATGGGATTGACGGCGTTTTCGTTCAGCGTTTTGTGGCAGAAATAAAACGACCCAAGAGCTATGTCCAGCTGAACAAAGTATGGCAGTCGGCAATCAATGCCGCCAATGCCAACAATCGTGCTATCAGCATCATGTACGATTTGAGCGGCATGTTGCCTGGCGACGAACAGCTGCTGTTGAAGGACATTGATTCTATCTCCAGCCAGTACGATATCCGCGCACGAATTGACAATCCATCGTACTTGCACCACAACGGGAAACCGCTGGTAGCTGTCTGGGGCGTTGGCTTCAACGATCGACGAAAATACGGCTTCCGAGAGGCTGAAATCATTATCGACGCACTGGTTGCACGCGGCTACAGCGTGTTGATTGGCGTTCCTACTCACTGGAGGAAACTGGAAGACGATACGCTTGACGACCCTGAACTGCACCGCCTGATACGGAAATGCGATATAGTAATGCCATGGTTTGTTGGTCGTTACAACGAACAGACATTTCCGCTTTACGAGGATTTGGTGAAAAAGGACATGGAGTGGTGTCAACAAAATGGAGTGGATTATGCTCCGCTGGCATTTCCTGGTTTTTCGTGGGTAAACATGAACAAAGGCTCCAAACCGATACCGCGCAATCGTGGCAGTTTTTACTGGCAACAGCTTTCGAGCCATATTGCCCAGCATGCCGAAATGCTCTACCTTGCCATGTTCGATGAAATAGACGAAGGCACCGCCATTTTCAAATGCGCAACCGAAGTACCGGTCGGCAAAAGCTATTTCCTTCCGATAGAAGCAGATTTGGGCAGCGACTATTATCTGTTTCTGGCTGGACAGGCAAGCCGGATGCTGCGAAAAGAAATTCCATTCACCGATAAAATTCCCAGTCGATGAAACCGTCGTTTTCGCATCTATCTCCTGTTTTGCGATGTTTCGCATCTCGCGCTGTATGTTTCGTATTTCTCCTGAATATGACAACCATGCAGGCACAGACGGATAATAAACGGATTGTTGCCAACCCGATGGATTTGAATTACCGGTTTCAATTCGACGAACCTTCGCGACGGGAAGCCGCCGACCCTGTTTGTGAATATTTCAACGGGAAATACTATCTGTTCGCCTCCAAGTCAGGAGGTTACTGGAGTTCGGCTGATTTGACAGAATGGACGTATATTCGCTGCACAACCCTTGCTGTGCAGGAAAATTATGCTCCTACGATTTTGGTTTGGGAAGGGAAACTGTATTATTTCGCCAGCGGTTCTACACGGATTTTTTATACAGAAAATCCGGATGTTGATGCATGGCAAGAGCTTGTTCCGTCGCGATTCAGCTATTCTGTCACCGACCCTGCTTTTTTCAAAGACGACGACACGGGCAAGGTTTACATCTACTGGGGATGTTCGGACAAAGACCCGATAATGGGCGTGGAAGTTGACCCAGCCAACGGGTTCAAAGCCATCGGTACGCCCAGCGTGTTGATCGAACACAATGGCGACAAATACGGCTGGGAAGTCCCCGGCAACGATAATAACGAAAAACGTACCGGATGGAACGAAGGCCCTTGCATGATTAAATACAGCGGAAAATACTATCTGCAATACGCGGCGCCGGGGACGGAATACCGGATTTATGCCGACGGCATTTATGTGAGCGACCACCCATTGGGGCCATTTACTTATATGGAAAACAGCCCGTTTTCCATCAAACCCGGCGGTTTTATCGGTGGCGCGGGACACGGCCATACTTTTCTGGACGTCTATGGAAATTACTGGCATGTGGCGTCTATGCGTATCTCCGTGCGGCATCAGTTTGAACGGCGGCTGGGTTTGTTTCCTGTTTATTTTGACGACAACGACAACCTCTACGCCCACACGGTGTGGACGGATTATCCGTTTATCATTCCCAATAAAAAAATAGGTAGTGAATACGAAAATTGTTCCACGAACTGGAATTTGTTGTCATACAAAAAACAGGCAAGCGCATCGTCCGTTTATGCCGGATATATTCCGGAAAATGCCAACAACGAAGAAATAGAAAACTGGTGGGCAGCGCAAACGGGGAACATTGGCGAATGGTGGCAAGTCGATTTGGGAAAATCAATGAAAGTAAACGCAATACAGGTGAATTTTGCCGACCAGGATTTTACGGTAAAAGCGCCCAATTCCAGCGTGTTCTATCAATATAAGATTGAAATCTCGAACGACGGCGGCAATTGGGAACTGTTTATCGACCGTTCACAAAACACAGCCGACCGTCCGCATGAACTGATTGTGGCCGCCGAACCGTCGACTGCGCGCTACTTCCGCATCGTCAATGCAACGAATATGAACGGAAGATTCTCCCTGTCAGGATTTCGTATTTTCGGAAAAGGAAGCGGCGAAGCTCACGCTGGCGAAGTCTCTGGTATCCAAGCGCGCAGGCAGGGTGACGACAGGCGACGTATCCAGCTGACATGGGATAAACAGGAAAATGCTACAGGTTATGTTGTTCGCTGGGGCATAAGCGCCGACCGGCTGAACAACGCAAGCATGGTATTTGCCAATCAGCTGGAAGCCGGTTATTTCAACCGTGATTCGGAATATTATTTTGCTGTTGATGCATTTAATGAAAATGGAGTAACGCGCGGGAATACGGCAGTGAAAGGAGAAGTGTTTCGAGGAACGCCTTACCAGGGAATCCTGCGAAGTGTTCCGGGAACAGTCGAGGCAATAGATTACAACGAAGGCGGGCAGGGATTTGCTTACTGGGATAAAACTGCTGGGAATGTGCCCGGTCAGTACCGTCCGTGCGAATCTGTAGATATTGATTATGATGACATGAATGATGATTTTTTTGTCTCCCAAACCGAAACAGGCGAATACATCAACTACACTGTCAACGTAACTCAGAGCGGATGGTACGATATTGACTGTATTGCCGTTTCGCCTGACAGTAAAAATGGCGAACTCCAACTGGCTTTCGATGATGTGAATATCGAAAAAATAACGGTTCCATTAGGATACAGGCTTGATTTTAAGACTACTACAATACCGCAAGTGTTTTTGACGGAAGGAACGCAAGTGATGACTGTTTATCCGTTTGGCAATATGAATATCAAGCGCTTTGTTTTCCATTTAAAAACTGCCGACATACAGCAAACGCCGGACGATTCGTCATTTTCCATTTATCCTGAAGGAAACGGGATTTTCATGCTGCATTTGCTCCAGCCAGCCCAAATCGCGCTTGCGGACATAAACGGACATATCATTCATTCCGAACAAACGAAAAACAGCACATCAAGAATCAATCTTTCGCATGTTACAACTGGCGTGTATTTGATTTCGCTGCAAACAGACAGTCAGATATATCACTGCAAATTGATAAAACAATAAAATAACAAAACAAACAGATAAGCAATAATTTAGCATTTATTTAACACAAAAAAGATGAAGACAATTTCAATTACAACCCTTTTGTTTACATTCGTCAGTCTTTCCGGTTATTCACAGGAAAATCAGGAGAAAATGGCTGGCAATCCATTTATTACGCACATGTACACAGCCGACCCGTCGGCACGCGTCTGGGACGACGGACGGCTGTATGTGTATGCGTCCCACGACATAGCTCCGCCTAAGGGATGCGATTTGATGGATCAGTATCACGTTTTTTCCACCGATGACATGGTGAACTGGATCGACCATGGTGAAATCCTGCGTTCGTCGCAAGTAAGCTGGGGACGTCCGGAAGGCGGATTCATGTGGGCGCCCGACTGTGCGTACAAAAACGGGACGTATTATTTTTATTTTCCGCATCCCAGCGACAGCAACTGGAACAATTCGTGGAAAATAGGCGTGGCAACCAGCCGTTATCCAGCGAAAGACTTTACCGTAATCGGTTACATCAAAGGCATGGAAACGCACATAGACCCGTGCGTGTTTGTCGACGACGATGGTCAGGCGTATATCTATCAGGGTGGCGGTGGCGTTTGTCTGGGCGGTAAGCTCAACGACAACATGATTGAACTGGACGGCAAGCTGCAACCAATGGAAGGGTTGGAAGATTTTCACGAAGCGACATGGGTACACAAACGAAACGGCATTTACTACCTTTCCTATTCCGATAATCACGACGCAAAACAAAACGACGGCATAAAAGGCGACAACCGAATGCGTTACGCTATCAGCGACAATCCGTTGGGGCCATGGAAATACATGGGCATTTACATGGAACCAACCAACAGCTACACCAATCACGGTTCTATCGTAGAATACAAGGGACAATGGTACGCATTTTACCACGACAGCACATTATCCGAAAGAAACGGCGAGTTTAACGACTGGCTTCGTTCAATATGCGTCGATAAACTCAATTACAATCCCGACGGAAGCATTCAATTAGTGATTAGTGATTAGTGATTAATGATTAATGATTAGTGATGATTAGTGATTAATGATGTCCCTGTATTTGTGTCAAATGACTATTTTGTATTTATTAACAAATATTCACAACTTCAAATCGCTGAAAAATAGTCATTTGACACAAATGACGATCGTGTCAGCTTGGCGATTTCATA
>JAITHZ010000205.1 GCA_031279795.1 Bacteroidales bacterium | reverse complement strand
GCTGTTTTTTCAGTTTTCCTACAGCCGATTCAAGCGATTCGGTAGGTTCAATAATGTTGTAATCCTGCCAGAAATTTTTGTCCATAAAATCGCTGACATTATCCGACAAGGCCTGATTTGGCTTAAATGACTGTTTGTGGGAAATAAGCATGGTTGGCTGCTCAATTTCGTCTGTTACAACCACTTCTGCGCACACTGTGTAGATGGTTGAAAACAGCCGCCGTTTCCAGTCGCATTTAAAGCGGATTTCACTGCGGATGTAATTAAGCAGCGTTGTTCCGTTTCGCTGTTTGTAAGTAACCAGAAATGAGACATTTTCGGGTTTAAAACGCAGCTTGGGTGGTTTTTTCTTCAAAATGACATTCGATACTTTGGCCAAATCTTTCATGTCAAGGCAATATTCCCCGCGGGAAAACGTCAGCGTTTGCTTGTCGATGAATAATCGTCCTTCATACAGCGGATAAGACAGCAAAACCTGCGGCTCAAAGCGGATAACATAATGCGGCTGGTCGTCGATCATCACACCATCCTCCATTGTAAATTTGTAATAATCCAATTCATTATGATTCAATACGATATCTACGTTCTTCACTACGTCTGCCAGTATTGCCAGCGTTGGGCCGCCCAACAGTTTCACTGCAAGCGTATCGCCAACTTTTGGACTTATCAATTTGCGTCCTTTTTGCAGCAGCACCCGATCTTTATCAATAGTTCGTTCATTATAAGGCATTTTTAGAATACTGACTACTGCTTCTGTCACGTTTATGTAATTTCGTCGTTTTTGAACAGTCTCACGGTAAAACCCTGTCAGTAAATTTTTTTTCGTGCTGTAATTTGTTTCAATCCGACTGATGGCTTCTTCTACCAGCTGTCGGGGATTTCCATAGATGACAAGTTCTTTTAAAACATTGTCGTTATCTGTAAGAAAGACTGTCAAACCGGCAGAGCTGTTACGAATCGGCAATCGCGTAACGGCATACCCTAAATGCGAAAATTCTGCTGTCAGATTTTGAGGCATATCTTTAATTTTCAACGAAAAACGTCCGTCGGCATTGGTTACCGTGCCGATATTTGTACCTTTTACTGTAATGTTTACATTTTCCAGCGTCTTTTTCGTATGTTTATCTTTTACAACGCCGCTCAACACAATTATATCCGGTTCAATGGCTGTCTGTGCAAGCACATTGTTCCCTGCAAATAACCATGTGAGGAACAGCAAAATGAGAAAATATTTTTTCCTTTCCATAGCAATTGTTCGATTAGATGCGATATATAGATAATTACCGCAAAATTAGCAAATTCAAAATAAAAAACAAAAGAATGATGTTTTAAAAACAATAAAAAATATTAAAACTGCAAGGTTAATTTTCGCTTCTCATTTTTATTTACTTACTTTGCTTATTCTTAGAATAGAACGTATTTCTTAGTTGGTATGGTTATGCGGTTGATGTTGATTATATTTTCGACGCTGTTTTTACTAAGTTGTTCAAAACCTGCGACAAAATTGACGGTAGCAACGTATGTCAATGGAGATGGGCAAGGAAATGATACGGTGAAATGGGAAATTTTTCCTTTACAGGACGATACGAAAAGTGTTAAAATTTTTTCGTTTTCAGACCCCAATTATCCTGAATTTCGGACATTTGAAAAAGAAGTTCCTGTAAATGAGGAATATACAATTATTCATTTTACTGAAAAACGTCTTGCCAGAAGGTATTATTATCTCCTGTTCGACGATTCTCATTTCGAGATTGTCTCCCAGCGTTTTCTTAAAATGGACAGTGTTGTAAATTTCAGGGATTTGGGAGGATATACGACAGCCGATAAAAAAAGTGTCCGTTGGGGAAAATTTTACCGGTCGGGACGATTGAATTTGTCCGATAAAGGAAAAGAACTGTTTAACTCATTGCGAATCCGCACCGTCATTGATCTTCGTTCCAAAGGCGAACAATTGGTTAAGTCCAAGCCTGTTAATGCTAATATGATTCACATTCCTGTCAACGCCTGCAACATATCTGAAGTTGTTAAATTATTGAAAAATAATAAATTCAAGCAAGAAGAAGCCCGCCAGTTTATGGAAGAAGCCTACATATCGTTGGCAAAAGACTACACGAAAGAATTTTCCAATATGTTTGAATTTTTGCTCGACAGCCTGAACTATCCAGTTCTTGTTGAGTGCAATATGGGCAGCGACCGGTGCAGTTTTGCTTCTGCGCTGGTTTTATTAGCGCTGGGCGTTTCCTACGATCAAATTGTAGAAGATTATCTGTCAACCAATTCCGTTTTAAATGTGCGTCAGGAAGGGAGCTATGCCTATAAGCTCATGCCTGAAGCGCAGGAGGCTGTTACTACCCTGCTGTTGCCCAACAGGTCATTGATAGATCTGGCACGTAGAGAAATAATTTCCAGTTTCGGTTCGATGGACAATTATTTTACAAATGCATTAAATCTGGACAGCATGAAACGGGAACGACTGAAAGCATTGCTACTCACCAGCAAATTAGTGATTGATGATTAGTGGCTGTTTTGTTTTTAACGTTGTAAATTGATTTTTTTTTCTTCCG
>JAITHZ010000185.1 GCA_031279795.1 Bacteroidales bacterium | reverse complement strand
GCCTCGTTTCGTCACGAAACGGACAGATTTTATTAACAATGGCCTCGTTTCGTCACGAAACGGACAGATTTTATTAACAATGGCCTCGTTTCGTCACGAAACGGACAGATTTTATTAACAATGGCCTCGTTTCGTCACGAAACAAGTCAATAGTTAATAAGTTTTGATGGTTTCGTCGCGAAACAAGTCAATAGTTAATAAGTTTTGATGGTTTCGTCACGAAACGGGCTGCATACATGTATAACCGCATTGATTATTCAATAAACAGTCCGGATTTATTTTTATCCGCTTCGTTTCTTCACAGAACGGGATGATTTTTTTCGTTTTCACCCCGTTACTCTGCGAAACGGAGAAAATAAAAACAAATAAAGAAAACTGACATCCGTTCTCATTCTGTAAAGAATGTATTGCTTGGAAAAAGTGAATTTTTATACTGTTTTTTGCATTCTGCAGGGATGTGTCGCTCGGTAGAAACGTATTCCACATCTCAACTTTACATCCCGTCAGGGATGCGTCCTGTACGGAATGCAAATTGATACGGGGATCATCCGCCTTCTGTCAAACCATGCAATCCTGACGGATTGCCGGATAATTCTTGTGTGTCCTGTATATATAAAGGTAATACGTCGATGTTCCGGTTGAATATTTGCATGAAAATAATCGCGCTTCAAAGAAAAAAAACGCTGAAATGTGTTCAAAATACATCCGTATCGTACCGATTTGTCGAAAAAAAATATGTTATACAACACATTTGCGAAAAAAGTGTCATTTTTATTTGCACGTTATTTGAAAAGTCATTTACTTTGTGCCATTAATTTTTAAACAAAACGGAAATGAGCGAATTGAATGAGAAAATTGAAGGGTACAAATCCCTGCTGTCGCATATTTCGATAGCGCAAAAGACACAGTTTCACAAGGATGTAACGGATCAAGCCTATCCGGTTGTTCCTGTTGTAACTGAACTTGCCCCGTCTTATACAAAATATAAGGCGGACGCCGATGCACTGGATGCGGCGTTTGACCAAACGAACAAATCCATTGAAACGGAACCAATTGCAGTGGCTGACCGCAAAAGAGATCATACAACCGGTCAGTTAATCAGCCGGATTGAGTATGTTTTCAAGTTTCCGCAGAACGATACGGAAGCGGAGAAGTCGCGCATACTGAAATTTGCTGCCGATTCCTACAAGAATGCGCCGTACAGAGATTATGCCGCTGAAACGAGTTCACTGCGTGCGATGATTGCCGAACTGCGTATGGAAGAAGAAGCCTTGTCGCTGTTCGAGCTGACCACGTTAGTAAACAGGCTGGAGTTTGAAAATAACGACTTTGAAGCGCTCTATAATTTACGTACCGACGAAGCGGAAGCCAAACGCCTGCGCGGAACATTAAAAGACCTTTCGGTCAAGGCGAATACATCGTTTGATATATTTTGTCAGACCGTTAACGGCATGATGCTCCTGCCTCAAAGTATCGACAAGACGAATGCGCTGAAACAGATTATCCACATTGTGAATGCCCGAATACACCAGTATACAGTGACTTATCATCATCATTTGGGCAATCTGGCCGCAAAGAAAAAAGAGGATCATACGGAAGATTCGGATGAATCGGAACAGTAGCACCTGAAAAAAATCCGTCCCGGATGCCGAATTCGGTATCGGGACGGATTTTTAATGAAAAAAGTCGGGACAGACTGTACCTGTCCATGTTTAAATTTTGTTTCTAATTTTCCGCATTTACCAAGTCTTTTACCTTTATTCGACTTGTCTCTACCCTTTTAAAATCAGAGAGATCCATTTTGCTTTCCATCATTACGCGCGTATTCTGATGTATCATCAGACTGTCATGTACGGAGCGTGCCGAAGCGTGAAACTCCACAGCGCCGGTTTCCCGTTCGATGAGGTCGATGTTGTCTTTATTTATTCCACAGCCGGGCATAATAATGATGCGATTGTCGGCACGGCGAATCAGCTCGGTTATCAGCGGAATGCCCTGAACGGCATCGGCTTCCTGTCCGGAAGTCAGGATACGGTTACAGCCGAGATCGATCAGTTGTTCTAATACGGTAAACGGGTCGCGACAAATATCAAACGCCCTGTGAAATGTTATGGAAAGCGGCTTTGCAGCGTTCACTAACTTTTTCATCAATATCGTGTCCAAATCGCCCCGAGGCGTTAAACAACCAAATACTACGCCCTGAATATCTAATCGATGCGCCATTTCTATATCATATAACATGCTGTCCGTTTCGATGGCAGAATAAATAAAATCTCCCCCGCGCGGACGAATTATAATATGAATGGCAATGTTTACAGCCCATGTGCGAGCGGTATATATTTCGCCGTAACTTGGCGTTGTGCCTCCTTCGGGAATGCCGGCACAGAGTTCCACCCGTGTCGCTCCTCCGGCCTCCGCTTCTACGCAGCTTTGTGCTGAATTGGCGCAAATTTCAATAATACGCTTTCTCATCAGAGGATAATCATATCGTTTTCATCAAATGTACAGTACGGATTATGAGCTACTTCCCAGAAATAACCGTCAGGATCGGCAAAATAGGCGTGATAGCCGCCCCAAAATACTTTTTGCGGCTCTTTCATAATGGTCGCACCTGCTTTGCGTGCAAGTTCGACGATCTCATGTACTTCCTGCTCCGTCCGGACATTATAAGCCAGCGTAAAGCCTCCGAACCCGTGTTCATTCCCAGATGGAATGGTTTCAGCAATATCCTGTTTCAACAGTTCCAGCGGATACAGTTCAAACTTTGTGCCGGTCGTATTGAAAAAAACGACTTTCGGATTATCTTCTTTTTCATTGGTTTGAAATCCCAGTCCGTCGCGATAAAAGCGAAGGGATACTTCCATATTCCTTACGCCAAGACAAATGATATTAATTCTGTTCATATCTGTTTTTTTATTCGGTTACAAAGATACGGTTTTTTGGTTCAAAAAAGTTTGAGGCGCTATATTTATTTAGTGTCTATCCGAAAAGGCCATCAAAATGGCTGTGCACGAAAGTGTCGCATTTGCACACGGCAGATTCAACAACCATGCTTGCCAATAGCGCGTGTGTAAGAACCTTTTTGTCGATAACGGTAAACCGTTCCCAAAAATCGCCGTTCAAAACATATTCCTTATATCTTAAGCACATAAGATTGTGTTCCGGATCATTACGCTTAATCCATTGCCGTATGGATTTTAGCAAATTAAAGTGTTTTGTAATTGTTCTATGCACCGGATAAACAACTTCCGGTTCCAACTTAAATTGATTTATCTCTTAACTCCCACACCGGTATTCCGCTCGTTAGTTACCGGATAAGTAAGAAATACCCTGTTCGGATATTTGATCATTTCGTTCAACCGTTTTTCTATATTTTTCCATTTGAAGATTCCGTCTGTCAGTTCAATTCTGGTTGAAAAATCAATATCGTTAAAATAGATCAACCCTTTTAATGCTAACATTTTGTGTGTATTTGGATATTTTTTTTCATAAGCATCCAACATCTGATTCAAGGAAATTTCCGCAGATAAAAAAGCGATGTCTACAAAATCTTTCAGTCTTGTTCCGTTTTGTGAAATGGCAGTCAGTTTCATGGCTGCTATATCTGTTTTAGAAACCATTCGGATATGATTTTTATTTAAAAGCGGCTGAACAAGCGGATAATTATACCTGATACAGTCAATTTTCACTTTGTTGACGTAACCAATCAAAGTTGCATTTGATTTTTTTCCTGTCTGAAAGCCATATGTGCATCTCAAATGTTCTTCCAATTCGTCGACATTAAATTCCTGTTGTGAAAATAAGTCCAGATCAATACTTTTCCTGTGTCCCATGAAAAGCGCAAGCGCAGTTCCGCCCACTAAGTTAAAAGATGTCAGTTTTTCATCCTGCATAAGCGTCTTTAAGAGTTCAAATATAGCTCTCTCAACCGTTTCCGTTCGTAACATATCAAGTCCTTCTTTTTCAGATTAAAAACATTTAACACAAAGGCTTCGTCTACCGGATCAAAGACTGACCGTATCTGTTTGATAATTTCCCGTACACCCTTTGGTCCTCCATAAAGCTTGAATATGGCGTAAAAGTCATTTTCTCTACCCAGTTCAATCACGCGCTGAACAACAAGCAATTTCATTTTTTGCCAGTCTTCATCTGTCATTTTCGATGTGTCTACATCCCAGAGCAGGCCTTCAAATACCTGTGGATTTTCTTTTATTCGTTTTTTCCAGTTCTGAAACATAAATTATCCGATTTGAATCGCTTACAAAGATACAAAATATACTTGAGAAAAGAGAAGTTTATTTATCTTTTGTATGAAGACATAAAATCTCGAATCTCCCTCACTGATCCGCCAATTGGACACGTCAGCCGATACAGGCGTTACGAGTAGTAAGATACTTGCAGGGAACGGGATTTGGTGACCGGCAAATCAAAAACATTCTGCCGAAAAATTTTTGCATTGCCTTTTGCTCCGCTTGTCCCTCGCGTTGCCTTGTTCCGGAGTATAGCCCAAAGTAAACGTGCCACCCTGCACAAATATCATTACAACTCAATTACCAAGTCCTGCCTGCGTGATGGATATTATTTCCGTGAGGCCGCCTCCGAGAATGGTTATCGTTGCCGTCCGTGGAGTGACGGACGTGTTGGCAGCGACAGTAACGGTTATCGTACTGTTGTCGGAACCCGACGACGGGGATACCGTAAGCCATGAGGCTGAAGATTCGTTACTGAGTGCAGTCCAACAGGTGTTGGATGTAATAGTAAATGATTGTTGTTCGCCATCGGATGTAAAATCCATTACATACGTCGATACTGTTAAGTTGGGCGGAGCTCCGGCTTGTGTCACAGTGATTGTTTGCCTGATGCCGCTTTCGGTGGTAACGGTTACTATTGCCGTCCGCAGGGAGGTGGAGAAGTTTATGTATTCAGGACGAATGAGTATCCAACTGTCATAGGAACCCCCTAACGGGACTATATCAAGCCATGCGGCGCTACAACTTATACTCCAATCGGTGTTGGATATAATAAGAAGTCCGCCTTCTTGGTTTCCACCGTATGCAAAACCCATTGAAGTATGCGATACCGTTAAGGTGGGGGTAGCTCCGAGTTGTATCACCTCTATTGTTTGCGTGATGCCGCCGCTTCCGGTAACGGTTATCATTGCAGTCCGTTTAGCGGCGAACATATTGGCGGCGGCAGTAATACTTACAGTTCCATTGTTGGATGAGAGAATCGGGAATATCGTAAGCCACCATGGAGCATCACTTTCGACTGTCCAATTATCATTCGAGGTAATAGTAAATATTTGCTGTTCACCCGACGCAGAAAAAATCAGCGAAGTTGTGGATACGGTCAGCATTGGTTCGGGTTCATTTTTGCAGTCCGTGTACATGTATGGGATCAGCAACAACAAGACTCCTTTCGTTATAAGCAAACATGCTTTCCTGCTAATTAATAAATTTCTCATCTATTTATGTTATTGATTTTTCAAACTCCTAATCTTAATCATGTATTCATCTCATAGTAACGTCGTATTGCCTAAAATATTTATGGGCTGGGTCATTTTGTATCCCTTGAATAATAATCGAACAACACTTCCGCGTATTACTCTCACTGCTACATTAACAGTCATCATATAGGTGCCGCTAACAGCAGGATTTAATTCCGGCCAACTATGTGTCGCAGTTGGCATAAATCCTTGTTTCTCTTCCATTTCTCATAAATTTATTGGTGGAACTTCTAATCTTGATTTTTTCTATTTTGATTCTCAAACAGAACTGAAATCTGCTGAAACTCTACTGAAAATCCTTACAAAGATACATACTAAAGATATTGTACGAGATATTAATACTTGTTTTTATCATCTTTTTATCATAATAAGGGGATTATTGTACAAAATACTTTTTTAGCACGAAACAAATAAGAATGCAATATTTATAAGGGGCAACGACACGCCTGTTCCGAGGCTTGAGACGACCTTTACAGGCACTGTTATACGATAGGTGCAGATTCTCCGCAACCGGCTTTTCTTTGCGTTTGCCTCCCCATAATTGATGTTGTTTTTAGCCCGCAAAAATAAAACTTTTTTTGAGCCGGTTTTTGGGGAAAGAAAAAACAACGTGAAACATGAAGCGTGGAAAGCGGAGAGTTGAAAATTGATCTGCGATCATTCATATTCCAAAATAAAGCCATATCTTTGCGGGCATGTATTTTAAATTTGTAAAGATATGAAGAATATGAATGATTGTCGTCTACTGATTGGTTGTTTCCTGATGGCGCTGAGCATGTCGTCATGCAAGCAGGAGCAAGCTGTGCAATGGGTGTGTACCACGGAACATGCAACGTGGCAGGTGCAGGAATGGCGTCCCGTTTCTGCGAGTACGGCGGAAGCCGTCGAAGTGCAGATTCTTCCCGAAAAAACCGCTCAGGAAATGGAAGGATTCGGCGCATGTTTTAATGAACTGGGATGGACATCTTTGTCGTTGCTGTCGGAATCCGATCGAAACGACATCCTGTCCGAACTATTTGAGCCGGGGAAAGGTGCGAATTTTACGGTGTGCCGGATGCCTGTAGCCGCGAATGATTTTTCGCGCAACTGGTATTCGTATAACGAAACGCCGAATGACTTTGAAATGAAAGATTTCAGTATCGCCAATGATGAAGAGACGCTGATTCCTTTCATTCACTCGGCGCAGCGGTTCAATCCGACGCTGAAAATATGGGCGTCGCCCTGGTGTCCGCCTTCATGGATGAAGCATAACAGACACTATGCCTGTCGTCCTTCAGCCGCGGTCAATGACTTGCCGGGCGATCCGGCCACCAACCTGGAAGGGTCGGACATGTTTATCACGGAGGAGAACTATTTCCGCGCTTATGCGCACTATTTCAAACTGTTTGTCGAAGCCTACCGGCAGCGTGGCATTTCTGTCTATGCTGTAGCGCCGCAAAATGAATTTAATTCCTGTCAGGTATTTCCGAGCTGTACGTGGACTGCTCGGTCGCTGGCGCAGTTTATTGGCGATTATCTGGGGCCGGAGATGAAAAAAGTGGGCGTGGAAATCCTTTTCGGCACAATCGAACGCGCCGATGAAACGCTGACGGACACCGTGCTGATGCATCCGCAGGCCGGAAAATACATCCGCAGCGCCGGATTCCAATGGGCAGGCAAGGATGCGATTGCCGGTATCCATAAGCGCTATCCTCATCTGACCCTCTACCAGACCGAACAGGAATGCGGCAACGGACGAAACAGCTGGGCGGGAGCGAAATATGCGTGGAATCTGATGAATCATTATATCTCCAATGGCACGGGTATCTACGACTACTGGAATATTTCTCTGCTGCAAGGCGGTATCAGTCGCTGGGGATGGGCACAAAATTCGCTGGTAACCGTAAATTCTGCGGACAAGACCTATACTTATACGTTTGAATATTACGTGATGAAGCATTACAGTCATTTTGTGGCCAAGGGAGCGAAACGATTAGAAACGTCCGGATACGGCGATCTGCTGGCGTTTATGAATCCGGACAAAAGCATCGTCGTGACTGCCGGCAACCTGACACCGGAAAAGCGTTCTCTGAAAATCCGGATTGGCGACAAAACCATAACGCCCGTACTGGCGCCCGAATCTTTTAACACCTTCGTCATTCAACCGTGAAATGGAAAATCCCTGAGCAGCCGATCGACTATCCGTCGATATCCGGATGGAACTGCCGTCCACAGTACGCAAAAGCCACACTATCGCCATACGCATGGACATTTAAATCGGAAGGCGGTAAATTCAGAGAGAGTTGAAAGCGAGTTAATCTGGATATAACAGGAAAAAAGCCCTGCCGATATATATCAGCAGGGCTTTTTAATATGAAAATGTGAGACTTTCAATCTAAATTCAACGTAACGCGTTTAAACGCAGTTGTGGTAAGCGCAGGGTCCTGTTGCTGCAAATATTGCAGTACCGTAAGTTTCGGGTCTTTCACAAATTCTTGCTGTAAAAGCGTGCTTTCTTTGTAAAATTTCTGCAATGCGCCTTCGGCAATACGGTCAATCAGGGCTTCCGGCTTACCGGACTGACGCGCTTTGTCACGAGCGATTTCCAATTCGGTATCAATCACCTTTTGCGACACTTCGTCCGGAGTTACCGCCACCGGATTCATTGCAGCCACCTGCATGGCGACGTCGCGTGCTACCTGATATTCTATATCTCGGTTAAATGCCACAACAGTTGCCAGTTTGTTTCCGGGATGTATGTACGAAATCGTAGAGGCGCCCGTCACAAACTCATAAAAACCTAATTCCATTTTCTCGCCCGTCACGCCAATGCGATCAATGATGTGATTTGCGATTGTGCGACCGTCAGCCAACGAAGCTGCCTGTAAATCGACCAGCGTGGCCGGCTTTTTTGTCATGGCTACATCCAGAATACTCTTTGTCAATGCAATAAACTCTGCATTCTTCGCCACGAAGTCTGTTTCGCATTTTAACGCGACGACCGCTGCAAATTCACCATCATGCGCAGCCAGTACGCAACCTTCGGATGCTTCGCGATCCGAACGTTTTGCGGCCACAGCCTGTCCTTTCTTACGAATGATTTCCATTGCCTTTTCAAAATCGTTACTGGATTCTTCCAGCGCATTTTTGCAATCCATCATTCCTGCTCCGCTCATTTTTCGTAAATGAGCAATATCAGCCATTGTAACTGCCATATTCTTTTCCTCTTTATTTAATGTTTAACTTTTACTCTTCAACCGATTCTTTCGACACGCGCGAAATGACCGCTGCATTCATGGCCTCATCGTCCGATTTCTTGGTTCGCTCTTTTTTCGCGAAAGATTTCATGCGACGCTCTCTTTTGGGTGCATTTTCGGCACTGCTTCCTTCGTCGCTTGCTGCCGCTTCGCTTTCCTTGGCGGCGGCTTTACTTTCCTGAAGGCCTTCGTTCATTGCTTCGCTAATCACGCCCAGAATTAACTCAATCGACTTGGTTGCATCGTCGTTGGCCGGAATTACAAAGTCGATTTCCGTCGGATCGGAATTGGTATCCACCATGGCAAACACAGGAATACCCAACCGGCAGGCTTCACGTACGGCAATGTGCTCCTTCATTACGTCGAC
>JAITHZ010000156.1 GCA_031279795.1 Bacteroidales bacterium | reverse complement strand
CCACAGCCGCATTGCTTGTTTTTCCTGTAGCTTATATTCTGAATGACTGTATAGCCGAAGTCTGGGGTTTCCAAAAAGCACAGTTTATAATCTGGTGCGGCTTTGCCATGAATTTTCTGGCGGCGCTGTTTTATCAGATTTCGGTATTACTGCCCCCCGCGCCCTTCTGGGAGCATCAGGATGCATATTCAACTATCCTGTCACAAAAGCCGCGTATTGCCGCAGCGAGTTTACTGGCATTTCTGGCAGGTTCGTTTCTGAATGCCTTTGTGATGAGCCGGATGAAAGTACTTTCGGCAGGAAAACACTTTTCGTTACGCGCCATTGTTTCGACGTTGGCCGGAGAGACGATTGATTCGTTGCTGTTTTTTACAGTTGCTTTTGCCGGAATATTGCCGCTGAAAAGCATGTTGCTGATGGTTGTTACACAAACATTGCTGAAATCGGGATACGAAGCGCTCATCCTGCCAGTTACCGTTCGGGCTGTGCGCTATATCAAACAAGTGGAACAAATAGATATCTATGACAAAGGAATTTCCTATAATATATTCAAAATTAATAAATTATAGCCATATTTCAAAAAATATTCTCAGAAGAACAGGTATTCCCGAACATTTTCCATATTTTTGTCACGAAAATTACGAATTGAAACTTTACGGATATGGCTTTAATAAAATCGGTGCGGGGATTTACACCGCAACTGGGAAAAGACTGTTTTGTGGCCGACAATGCGGTGATCGTGGGCGATGTCGTCGTTGGACATGGTTGCAGTATCTGGTTTGGTGCAGTGTTGCGTGGCGACGTAAATTCCATACGCATAGGTAATCATGTAAACATTCAGGATAACAGCGTATTGCATACCTTATACCAGAAGTCAACTATAGAAATTGGCGACAACGTTTCTATCGGACATAATGTAACGATTCACGGAGCAACTATCCGTGACGGGGCATTGATAGGAATTGGCGCAGTAGTACTTGATCATGCGATTATTGGCGAAGGTGCAATAATTGCCGCAGGTGCGGTGGTACTTGCCAATACAACTGTAGAGGCCGGAAGCATTTATGCCGGTGTTCCTGCCAAGTTTGTCAAGAAAGTTGACCTGCTGCAATCGAAGGAAATCAATCAGCGCATTGCCAGTAACTATGGAATGTATGCAAGCTGGTACGATGAATGAGAAATATGCTTTCAGAGAGTTCGAAGTTATGTTTTATTCAGATTGTAATACATGTTTAATTTATTCATTTTTATTTTTGTGTAATTTTTTATACAAAATAGGGGAGGGGCAAACTAAATAGGGGAGGGGCAAACTGATGAAGTAATTAAGGATCGAAATTTCATAATCAAATGAAGTAATATCTGGAATATCGTGGATTTTTGGTGCGTTACGGTTCGAGTGGGAACCTGATGAAATTACAGGAATTTTAATTGGGGCACTATTTTATATCTGTCAAATCAACTTGGCTCGACCGTTGAAGATGCAAATGGGAAAAAATATACGGAAAGTCAAAATGAGCTATATATATAAGGTGTCGCCGGAAAACGGAAATTATGCTTTTTCGGAAAATGCATTAACGTGCAACGATCGAGCCATCGCGTTTACGCCGCAAAAATACACGACCGAATTATACATGCGACGCTCAACGCGCAGACTATCTAACTTGTCAGTTTCCACGCCCGCAAACGGGCAAAGTTATTCAGTTGGGCGTATGTCCCTAACGAGCAACTGCATGGACGTTTTTCCATTAAACGTATTTTCTTCAATTGTATAACAGATGTCAACAGGTTTCGCGGATTTGATGTAATCGTTGTAAGCATACATTCCAAAGGCGATTCCATGCATAATGTTCTGCGACTTATTGTCAATGAGTTCCAGTTTCAAATGCGTCTGTTCCTTTCCAACCAGACGACTTCCGCCATAATCAAACACATGTCTGGTACAAAAAACAGGTTTCATATTTTCAGGTCCAAAAGGATTAAACTGTTTTAAGATTTTAGAAAACTGCGGAGTAATGTCTTTAAAATCAATAACAGCATCAATATCAACTTGCGGAATGAGCTGGTTGGGTTCAATATTTTTGGAAACAAAATCTTCGAAACGATCCTTAAATTCCGGCAGATTTTCTTCTTTCAACGAAAGGCCAGCAGCGTAGATATGTCCGCCAAAATTGTCAAGCAAGTCACGGCAGGAGTCAATAGCTTTGTAGAGGTCAAAACCTGGAACAGAGCGAGCCGAGCCAGTAAGCAGTTCGCCCGATTGTGTGAGAATCACCACCGGCCGGTAATATTCTTCCGAAAGACGCGAGGCTACAATTCCGATAACGCCCTTATGCCATTCTTTATTGAAAACGACAATAGATTTTCGATTACTGCCCAGAAAATCATCTTCTTCCAGAATCGCATTTGCTTCGCCAGTGATATTTTTATCCAATTCGCGGCGAGTTTCGTTGTACTGATTAATATTCGAACTTTTCTCTCGCGCAATGGAAAAATCTTTAGAAATCAAGAGTTCGACCGCCTCCCGTCCCGATTGGATACGTCCAGAAGCATTGATTCGTGGCCCGATTTTAAAGACGATGTCACTTACCGTAATTTCCGTATTCTGCAAATTGCAAACATCAATGATGCTCTTAAAACCCAGACTTGGATTGGAATTAAGCAGTTTCAATCCATAAAAAGTCAGGATTCGATTTTCGCCGACAATAGGGACAATATCGGAGGCCACGCTCACCGCCACAAGGTCAAGTAAAGCTTCAAGTTTAGAAAAAGGGATTCCGTTACTTTTTGCAAAAGCCTGCATAAATTTGAAACCTACTCCACATCCCGATAAATCGTTGTCGGGGTAAGTTGAATCAACACGTTTGGGATTCAGAACAGCCACAGCGTCGGGTAGTGTATTGTCCGGCGTATGGTGGTCGCAGACGATGAAATCAATACCTTTATCCTTTGCGTATTTAATTTTTTCAACGGCCTTTATTCCGCAATCCAGACAGATAATAAGTTTCACCTCATTTTCCAGTGCATAGTCAATTCCCTTGTATGAAACGCCATACCCTTCGTTATAACGCTCAGGGATGTAATAATCAATTCGCGAAGAAAATTCGATCAAAAACTTGTAAACCAATGCCACAGCAGTTGTTCCATCCACATCGTAGTCGCCGTATATCAAGATTTTTTCCTTGTCTCCCAGCGCTTTATCAAGCCGTTCGACTGCCTTATCCATGTCGTTCATAAGGAATGGATTATGTAAATGCTCCAACTTGGGACGGAAAAAACGCTTCGCATGTT
>JAITHZ010000142.1 GCA_031279795.1 Bacteroidales bacterium | reverse complement strand
GGAAAAAAGAAAATCGAATGGGGTTCGCAAATCCGTTCGTATGTTTTCGACGACCGCAGAGTAAAAGACCACCGCACCAATTATCAGACATCCGACGTGCAAGGCGTTATGAACGGCGATTTGGACGAATTTATCAAAGCTTACCTGATGGAATTTGGAGATGAATAACTATTACTAATGTTATGAAAATAAGAATAATAAATCAATCTAAACATCCGTTGCCCGCCTATTCGACGAACTTATCGGCAGGAATGGATATTCGTGCCAACCTGAACGAACCGGTGCTGTTGCGACCTTTGGAAAGAAAGCTAATACCCACAGGCTTGTATATCGAACTTCCCGAAGGATACGAAGCGCAAATCAGACCAAGAAGCGGGCTGGCCATCAAACATGGCATCGGGCTGGTCAATTCGCCCGGAACCATCGACGCCGATTATCGCGGAGAAATCTGCGCCATTCTCGTCAATCTGTCGAACGATGATTTTATCGTCCAGGACGGAGAACGCATCTGCCAAATGGTCGTAGCTGCCCATGCGAGCGTGACGTGGGACGAAGTGGAAACGCTGAACAAAACCGAACGTGGCGTCGGCGGATTCGGTCATACAGGAAACAATTGAAAAACAAAAATACCTAATTTTTTTCATCACTTTTTAGATAAATTTTCATGAAAGTACGATTGATTTTACTTGGCATAATTTGCTGTTTTGCAGAAGAATACACTTTTGCACAGTCAGCTCCGGTTCGAATTGGAATCGACGGACTGTCGCACGATCACATTCACGGCCTGTTGCGCGATTTGGGACAGCGTTCCGATATTCAGCTTGTCGGAATTAGCGAAAAAAATGGCGAACTGGTACAACGCTTGGCAAAACGTTACGGATTCAGTACGAATATCGTATACGACGATTTGGCAACCATGATTGACAGCACAAATCCGCAGGGGGTAGTTGCATTTAATTCCATTTACGAACATCTGCATACTGTGGAAGTCTGTGCGCCGAAAGGTGTACACGTAATGGTAGAAAAGCCATTAGCCGTTAATTCCACGCATGCACAGAAAATGGCGCAGTTAGCCGAAAAATACAGGATTCATCTGTTAACAAATTATGAAACAACATGGTATCCTGCACATTACAGAGCATTCGAACTGGCTGTATCCCAACCGGAAATCGGAGCAATTAATAAAATTCTTGTCCACGACGGCCACAAAGGGCCACGAGAAATAGGCTGCAGCGAAGAATTTCTTGCATGGTTGACCGACCCCGTACAGAATGGAGGTGGAGCCGTAACCGATTTCGGATGTTACGGCGCTAACTTAGCCACTTGGCTGATGAAAAACGTGCTTCCAACTTCCGTTACGGCTGTTTTGCAGCAGATTAAGCCGGAAGTATACCCCAACGTAGATGATCAGGCAACCATTTTGTTGGAATATTCTCATGCACAAGCCATTATTCAAGGCTCATGGAATTGGCCGGTTGACAGGAAAGATATCGAAATCTACGGAAAAGCTGGATACGTGAAAGCGCTGAATGCAACAGATTTGGAATATCGGCTAACTCGCGAATTACCGGTTAAAAATGAGAAAATTACTGAATTTCCAATGGATACCAAAGAACCTTTTAGTTATTTTGCCAACGTCATTTCCGGCAAATTCAATGTAAAACCAACAGATTTATCATCGCTGGAAAACAATTTGATTGTGGTCACAATTTTAGATGCAGCTAAAAAAAGCGCTGCAGAAGGAAAAACAATTCGGCTGAAATGAAATATTTTCCTTCTGCTGGAGTGGAATATTTGTCAACACCTGTGTTTCATTCAGTTATTCGATTTGCAGGATAAACCGTTAGCCATTCTCATCTCCAAGCAGAATATTCGTTACGCAGGTTCCGGCAGGAATCATGGGGTAAACCATTCCTTTTTCCTTAACCATAACTTCCAGCAAATAAGCGCCATTGTGATTCAACATTTCGTCGATGGCGCTATCCAGTTCTTCCCGCTGCGTTACTTTCCGTCCAGCAATGCCGTATGCTGCGGCGAGAGCAACAAAGTCGGGATTTTTCATAACTGTTTCTGAATAACGTTTCTGAAAAAACAATTCCTGCCACTGACGAACCATGCCCAGAAAGTTATTGTTCAACACAATAATTTTTATGTTTACGTTCGATTGCATGACAGTTCCCAATTCCTGAACAGTCATTTGCAAACCGCCATCGCCAACGTACAGGCAAACCATGCGATCGGGAGCGCCGAACTTTGCTCCGATGGCTGCCGGAAGCCCAAATCCCATCGTACCTAATCCGCCGGATGTTACGCAGCTGCGCGAATGGTTGAATTTGGAATACCGGATTCCCATCATCTGGTTTTGTCCAACGTCCGTTACAACGATGGCCTCGTGTTTGACGGCTTCCGATACTTGATGCACAACTTCGCCCATTTTTAATACGCCTTCGACGGGGAAAATTTCTTTTTCGATAACATTTTCGTACTCCAACGTATCAAAAGGTTTGAAAACATTTCGCCATCCAGTATGCTTGTTATCTTTCAATAAACGAGTTACAGCAGGAAGTGTATCTTTAACATTCCCTAAAACAGCAACGGCAGTTTTTACGTTTTTATCAATTTCAGCAGGGTCGATGTCGAAGTGGATAACTTTTGCTTGACGGGCATAGGTTTTCAAATCACCTGTTACACGGTCGTCGAAACGCATACCAATAGCAATCAGCAAGTCACATTCGTTAGTCATCCGGTTGGGTGCAACATTGCCGTGCATCCCCAGCATCCCAACATTCAACGGATAGGCCGACGGCATGGCCGATGCGCCCAATATAGTCCATGCTGCAGGAATATCGGCTTTTTCGAGAAAAGTCTTCAACTCCGCTTCGGCATGCCCCAGCAATACGCCTTGCCCGACCAAAGCCAACGGTTTTTTGGCACAGTTAATTAATTGCGCCGCTTCGTTGATTTTATCCATTTCGATGTCAGGCACAGGCTGATAACTACGAATAAAAGTAATTTTTTTGTAATTGAAATCCAGCATACCCGTTTGAGCATCTCTGGCAAAATCCAGCACTACCACGCCCGGACGTCCGGTGGATGCAATGTAGAAAGCACGCGCTACTGCCCATGGCACTTCTTCGGCATGACGAATCTGGTAAGCCCATTTCGTAATCGGCAGAGTAATGCCCACAACGTCGGTTTCCTGAAAAGCATCGCTTCCAAGAAGTCGCGAACTCACCTGTCCTGTGATGACCACCAGCGGCGTGCTGTCAATCATGGCGTCGGCAATGCCAGTGATGGCATTTGTTGCACCTGGCCCGGAGGTCAGCAAAGCCACGCCCACTTTCCCTGAAACACGCGCATAACCTTGCGCTGCATGAGTCGCACCCTGTTCGTGCCGCACCAGCACATGGTTTATCTTGTGATGATAATCATATAAACTGTCGAATACCGGCATAATGGCTCCACCCGGATACCCAAAAATCGTGTCAATTTCTTCTGCAATAAGCGACTGCATCAACGCTTGACTTCCTGTTATTTGTTCCATAAAATTAAGTTGTTTTATAACGCATTTCACGCTAAAAACGTCATTCACGACGTTATTAATTTGGCTGCAAAGTTACGGTTATTTTCAAAAAATCAAACATTCAACTATTTTTCTCCCAATTCACCGATTATAGAAACTTTCAAAACAGGCAAATTGTAAAGCGATTATTAAAAACAACTTATTTTATTATCTTATAATCAATATATTACTTTTTTATATTTTTATTCTCAAAATATCAAAATCATATAAGTAGTTGATATATAATTTGATATTATAATGTTTTAATGCTATTTTTGTGCTTCAAGTTTTAGAAAAAACTACAATACGCATACACAAAAATGCAGATTGACAAGAAAATAATAATTTCACCTAAGAAAGAGGTATACGGCGCAAGGGATTGCGTATGTATAATTTGTTAGTTTTGTTTTTTGTTTTCTGTAGAGACGCTCCTTGAGGGGGGAGTGTCTCTACTTTTTTAATGCCTTGAACTGTGATTTTCTCAATTGTATCGCAATACTTTTACATCATCGCCAATCAATTTATTTTAATATCTTATAATCAATATATTACATTTTTCATTTTTTTATCTTCAAAATGCCAAAATCATCTAAATAGTTGATATTTAATTTGATACTACAATATTTTCATTCTACTTTTGCACTTTCAACGTTTTAGAAGACGATACGAAAAATGCAGATTGACAAGAAAAATATAACTCCCAAAGCACAAGTAGCTGCAAATGTTACTTGCAGGACAATGCAGGGCATGATCTCACTGTTTTTCATTCTTTCGTTTTTCGGTACTGTACAAACTCAGCTTTACGTAAAAAGAGGCGTTGTAATTAGAAATACAGAGGAAATAGTTCTTTTGCACTATTCTCTTTCGCCGTCTGGCATCCGTCCTCCTTGAGGCTTGGTTGAGCTTTCACAATCAAAAATAAGCGTTTATTATTTGCTTATCAACCAATTAAAATAATTCAAATTAGTTAATTTATAAAACGATAAAAATGAAAAGACATATTTTATTGGGCTTTTTAGCCCTGACAGTGAGTGCGATCTCGCTGCGCGCTCAGGTTGGCATCAATACCGAAGAGCCATCACCCAACTCGGCGCTGCATGTAACTTCGCCGGACAGCGATAAAGGGGTGCTGTTGCCCCAGCTGACTACCGCCGACATTGAAAATATCCCGATCGTTACGACTGGAGGCACTCCTGCTGATCCGCTTTCTATCAACGAAGACGGATTGGTCGTTTACAACCAGCAGACTGGCTGTTTCAGCTACTGGAAACAGGCAGCAAATCAATGGTACAGTCTGTGTGGCACGCCGCCGCCCGCGATCGTTGCTACCGAGTGTAATGTCACGGAGAGAGGAATTTACATTGCTGGACAGGTTTTTAATGTAAACAATTACCTTCAGTTGACTGTTAACGTTATCAGTCCAGGTACATACAATATCACAGCCGTCTCCGACACAGACAATGGATACTATTTTACGGCAAATGGCGTATTTCCTGCGATTGGCACGTACACAATCAACCTCACAGGCGCTGGAACTCCTACGAATGCAGGCGTTAACACGATCAAATTTACACTGAACGGCAAGGAAGCCACCTGTACCTATTCACTGACAATTCAAACGCCGGATCCCGACTATGTGATTACCTCAGTCAAGCAGATGCCTTCCGTTCCATGGCCTGTCAGCCAATCTTTAACAGGCGGAACTTATTATGCGGAAGCAACCTTGCGTGTGAACAAATCCGGCCTCTGGCAACTTACGACAAGTTCTGTCAATGGTTACCAGTTTGATGGGGCAGGAGAGATTGACGCTGCGTCGGGATACAATCCGCTGGGTTCTTTTCCGCAGTTTGTAACTGTTAATGTACCAGTTTCTAACGGACAGGCAACTGCTTACGGTACAGGCGCCGATGCTTTCATCCTGTCAACCCTAAATTCGGCTACTCCGAGCAATTATCCGTTTAACATTACTCTGGCAAGTGTCGGATTCAGAATCGGCAATTGTGCTGGTATCACTGTAAATACGAATACAGGGGCTGATTTCAAACAGGGAGTTGCTGTTAGCAATGGTTCGTATATTGATATTCCACTTACGGTAACTTCATCCGGAACAACCAAAGTTACCGCCATGTTTGCCGGCTTGACCTTTGAAACAAGCCAGACAAATATCGCCGGAGCCCCTGACGAAATTTACATGGAAGCTGGCGTAACAACCTCCATCAGGCTTTATCCGTCAACATTGGGACAGATACCCAATCAGTCGGGAAGCCTGCCCATGCAACTCATTTCATCGAAAGGCGGTTTGGATCTGCAGTGTGCAAAGAATGTGACTGTTGACGCTGCACAGGCCGAATTTACCAATATCAGCTGGGTATCGTCGACCTACGAGGGCGTGTTTACCTATGATCGGGTTAGCAATACAAACTTGCAGGTACCGATAGTTACCTTGTC
The DNA here is from genome assembly GCA_031279795.1 of Bacteroidales bacterium. Classification (GTDB taxonomy): domain Bacteria; phylum Bacteroidota; class Bacteroidia; order Bacteroidales; family WRGA01; genus WRGA01. Next base: position 3,013 of record JAITHZ010000142.1, on the reverse strand, counting down.
GGTAACTGCAAACATTGCAGGAAGCTACAATCTGTCGGCAACGCAAAATGGAGTTACCTACTCCGGTTCAGGATCAGTACCGTCCGGTAACAGCCTGATTCTCCTGAATGCCGACCCTTCTCACCATCCGACAACATCCGGTATTAAAAGCGTTTACAGCGTTTCGTATCCGAAAACTGCCGCCACTACCGGAACAGTTTCATTCGACATCTATTTTGCTTACCGGAAAATAAATATTCTCTCGCTGGGGCAGCGCGGATCGGGCTTCGACCGGCCATTCCCTAATGCTACTGATGAATCGGCGGCCAACCTCATTTTACAGAATCCAGCTAATTTCGGACCAACCGGCACAGTTTGCGTCGGAGGTTTTAACATTATAAATGGAGGATCGCCTTCGAATGCTACCACGTTGAAGCAACTTATTAACAACAACAATATCGACATTGTTTATTGGATGGGTGATAATGAGATATCGAACAATGCGCTGTCGCAGGTTATAGTCGACTTTATCAACCTCAAAAGAGGTGTGTTCATCTACGGAGAGCAAAGGAAAGCGCCTGCAGAACGCTTCATAAACATGCTGTATGGTACGAATATTGAAGCGCCTCACAGGACAGGAAAAAGTCAGTTTCTGATAGAAAACATTCCGGGAGATCCGATTCTCGAAGGGCCGTTTCTGCCTGGAGGCAGTACTACCCTGGCAGGTAAATACTTAGGCGACGACTTCTCTAACGGTTCGCGTATAACAACGTGGGCGTCTTCGGCGCCTCCTCCTTCAGTCAAGATTCTTGCTCGCTGGAGAGGTACCGGCGGTGTTTACAACGAAGTTTTCTCGTTCTATGACAACGACAAAGGGCTTTTTTACTGTGGCGACTATGCATGGGCTAACGGCAGAACCAACAATAACAACAGCAATAATGCGTGGCCTTCCCATCAAACTGGCGGGGTACCGGGCGTAAAAAATTCGTATACCAACGGCGACAATGGCAATGGAACCGGCAGTGATGGACCTGTTTACAATTCCTATTTCTATGCCAATGTCATGGCGTGGGCTGTTAAACTGGCGGCTGAACGTGTCAACACTTCTTATATACTTCAGTGATACTCGTTTAATTTTAAAATGGAAAAAAATAATGAAAAAAGCGCTTATATTCACCCAGCTATTCATGCTGATCGGATGGGCAAACGCCCAGGTTGGCATACTGACTGACAGCGAACCAACGCCGAATTCTGCCTTGCAGGTTGCGGCGCCCGACTACGATAAGGGGGTGCTGATTCCCCGACTCCAAACGAATGATGTCGGAAAGATAACGATTGTAACCGATACCGGATCGGTCGCAAACATTGTTTCGTTTAATCCCGACGGATTGCTGCTGTACAACTACGAAACAGGATGCTACAACTACTGGAATCACTCCAACCAGAACTGGTGGAATCTCTGCGGAACGCCACCGCCTGCTGTTGCTGCTGTCGACAATTGCGCCGGAATCAAGGCAATCGGCATTTATCTCGAAGACGAACCCCTTACACTAACCAACTCCTTGCAGGTACCGGTGTCGGTGTCTTCCGCAGGAACGTACACTATCAGCGCTTCTGCCGATCCCGACAATGGATACTATTTTACCGCTTCTGGAACATTTCCCAGCGCGGGATATTTTATCCTGAATTTGCAGGGAGACGGGATGCCGAAACATGCGCAAATCGACCGACTGAAGATTACACTTAATGGAAAATTACAGTCGTGCGAAAAAGATCTCGTCATTCAACCGAAAGACCCCGACTATGCAATTGTCAGCGTGGAACAGATGAATCCGTCGTGGCCTCTCCTTACCGAATTTGCCGTCGCAGATCCGTTGCGTTATCAGTTGCTGGTTACGCTGCGTGTGCATCGCCCCGGAAACTGGGGACTGATTTCGTCAACCGTCAACGGCTATTCGTTTGCCGCGAATGGCAACCTGACCAGCGCCACAGGTTTCAATCCGACAGGATCGTTTCCGCAAACGGTAAAAGTGTTGCTGCCGGTTGCCTTCGGACAGGCGCTTCTGTACGGAACGGGAGTCGACAATTTTGTCATTTCTACAACCACAGCGGCTACGCCAAGCAATGCTGCGGCAAATGTTTATCTGTCTGAAGGCGGGATAACCATCGACCCCAGCCGTTGCGCCGCTATCCAGCTGAGTGGTCTTGATGCGCTGGAAAACGGAATAACACTTAGCCAGGCTTCGCGTCGTGATATTTATATCGACCTGCCCGTAAACGTGAATGCTCCTGTGACGATGATGGTGTATGCCCGTGCTGCCGGACTGCTTTTCCAGACGGCTGGCGCATGGACAGGTTCGCAGTATTTGCCGCAGGCGCAGACGTTTTTAACCGCAACTTCCTTCGTGAGGTTGCGCCTGACAGGGACTTCGCAAACTCCAAACACAGTTGGCGACAACATTCCACTCGTTTTTACAGGGGCAACCAATTCGCCTTCCTATAACAATGAGCGGCTTGGCTTGGTGAGCAATCCTGGATGCCCGATAACGATCAAGGTTGCGCAAGCAGGCACAAGATTTACACAGATCTCAACACCGTCGTTTAACTACGTGGTAAGCCCCGTAACTGGTAAACGTGAACCGAAATTATCTGTTGCCATACCGGTCAATGTTACCTCGCCAGGTACGTATGACCTGACGTCAACTGTAGTGGTCGGAGGCGCCACCAGAGTAACCTACAGCGGAGCTGGAACATTTACCGCAACAGGTACTCAAAACGTTATCCTGAACTTGCAGGAAGAAACGCCAGGAGTTTATCCCAACCCGCCGTCATTGCAAAATGTCCTTTTCGCAGCCTCCAGTTCGGGTGGAACGGTACAGTTCTATATGAATTTTGTTTGGGCAAATTTGAATATTTTGAGTTTATCCGAAAGCAATACACGCCGAATATTTGAAGCAGGCGCCAGTGGCACCAACAACATCACAAGATTCGTCAGATACGCTGGAAACTTTGGCCCTGCTGGTATCATTAAGAT
>JAITHZ010000105.1 GCA_031279795.1 Bacteroidales bacterium | reverse complement strand
CAGCGTCTATGTACAGCCATTTCAGAGGCTGGTAACGCACCGACAAATCCACGCCAAAGCGCTGCGTTTTGCCCGAAGGCTCTACTACAGCTTCATCGCCAACGTAAACAAATTCCTGTTGCAGAAACAAATACCAGATTGCAGGTTGAATGAGCAGTTCGGGCAGTGGTTTGAAAATAACGCCAAAATCGCCTCCCAGCGAATACGGCAAAATATTCCTGCCATGTTGCGCAACAACGACGCGGGCATCGTTGGAGTGAAATCCCATGCCTGTTTTGAGGTACAGCTGCGTTTGACGGTTGGCGTTGTAAAACAGGTTAAATTTTGGACTTACACGAAAGGCCGTTTCGCCTTGAGTAGCCGTAGCCGGTTGCAGTTTGTCTTCGACATTGAAAACAAAGCAGTCAAAGCGCAGTCCGGGGTTAATCATCCATTTTCCGATATTCCATTCGAGTGACGAAAAGGCGTTGATATTCGTCTCGCTGATAGCGCCATACGACAGCGGTTCCAGAAAGGTTCCCCGCTGGAAGACATGGTTTAATTCGATGTTGCCAATATCGTCGTACCGCAGTCCCACGCCCGATTTCCATAGCAAGGGGTTTTCTCCCCACAGGTAACGTTTGGAATATTTATGTTCCATGCCATAAATATTCCGATTTTCGCGTTGCTGAATTTCGTCGCCAAATTCAGGATCATTGAGGAAAAGTGTAAAGTTGGAAAACAGGTTGAAGTCATAATGAACAAAATAGAACAAACTCTGCCAGCGGGTATTTTCGTTGATAAATCGATTGACAGTCAGAGCAATATTTGTTCGTCCGGTATTTCCGCCTTCCGTGTCGTCAATAGCGCCCCAGCGGGAAATCAGGCCAGCATTTACAGCACGGTCGGGAACTTGTCCGGAGGCGTCCCACTTGGAACTGAACGTCGAAGCCGTCAATCCGATATGCGTATTGTCATTCAGAAAGCGGCTATATTTTGCAAACAAATTTATGCGGTTGAAATGCTGCGGTTTGTTAAACGGACCGTCGGTATAGTTGTATTCTCCAGCAACATACATGCTTTGGCGATTTCCGGATGTTTCATTCAGCAGGTTTAGCACACTTAGCAGACGTATGGAGTTAAACATGCCGCCTTCTAATTTCAATGTACTGTATCCCAGTCGATCAAACGTTTTCAGATTGACATAACCAGCTGTTGTAAAATCGCCTTTATCGGCATAGCTGGCGCCTTTTCCGAAATCAATGTTTTCCACAGTTTCCGGAATGACGAAATGCAAGTCGGAATAACCCTGTCCGTGCGCGTGCGAGACCATGTTTACAGGCAAATCATCAACCGTCAAGCGGACGTCCGTGCCGTGGTCGGCGTCGAATCCACGCATGAAAATCTGTTCGGCTTTTCCTCCACCAGCATGTTGGGCAATAAACAGTCCCGGTGTTTTCCGTAGCAAGTCTTGCGAGGTATTGACCGGATTCATCTCCAAATCCACCTTCATTATCTGGTTCAGTGGCTGCTGGTCGGCAACGACTGTTACCTGTGACAATTCCACAGGCAAAGCAACTAACTTGACTGACAAATTTTCAGTAGAAATATTCACCATTCCCGTCCAAGTCTTGTATCCTGTATGGACAATAAAAATGGAATCGGGCAATTGTGCAAGAAGGAATGAAAAACTTCCATCATTTGCCGTATGTGTATGGTTTTTACCATTTTTTGATAAAATGGTCGCACCTTCAACAGGTTCTCCGTTGTTGCTGTCTTTCACAGTTCCCGTAAGTAGGCGCTGTGAATAAACTGTTGATAATAAAACATTAATCAGCAATACAATAAATAAAACTTTGTTTCGTATCACTAATTGGTTTTGCACAGAATTATTAAAATTTCGCTGCATGTATTCATTCATAGTTTTTAATTCGAAATTCTTTTCCAGATGACAGCATCTTTAAAATATGGATTAGAGTTAAAAGTAATTTTTTTATTACTGTTCAGCGTTGCAAACTGAAGCGATGCCCGCAACTCTTCTTTTCCTGTCGCAATTCCTTCTTTGTTAATAAATTCCTTCAAATCAAGCACAATACGATTAAGTTGAACAGAAATGCCGCTTGTACCTGTTGTGTCTTTCCGTGCAGTAGCATAAAAAATATACTGGCCGGTTTTTACCGTGTCCGGCGCATATACTATATTGTACAACAGTTTTTGATTGGGATTTCCTGTTTCAAAAGAAGGGACGAACAAACTAAGCCCATTGACAGAAAGCAGTTCTTTATCATAAAGCTCCATCGCTTCAAAGTTTATCATGGGATGAATGAGCGAATCTTCGTCCACATTCAGAATATCTTCTATTTCACAGGCTTTTACGACGAAAGAATGCAACTCTTCATACGCAATCAGCGTGAAAAGGATACGGTCGTTATAAGGTTGCTGGTCGTAATTGATTGAATAACGAATCAACAAAGGCGTGCCATTTTCCCAGTCAGCTGGAAGATTTTCAGCAAAAAGCAGATACCCTCCGAATGCACGGAATAGTGTCTCATTCAGCTGATTATGTTCAACTACAACAAACAGTGAACCTGACGAAATACTGTCTTTTTTTTCAAGACAAGAAGAGAACAGCATTCCGGCGATTGCACAAAAAATGACTGCTTGTAAAATTTTTCTTTTTTTCATATTTTTTTCTTTTTTTTATGTATGCTTTCATTAAATTGTGTCTTAACCGTCAATCCTTTTGCGGTTTTTGTTCCGTTTACACACTAAGGTAATACTCTTTCCTCAAAATAACAACACATTTTGATAAGTTATAAGTTTATTTGTTGACAAGTCCTTAATTCAATTTCAATATTTTAAATTGTTTACCACTATTAAATCGAATAAAATAAATTCCATTCTTCGACGGCAATTCGGTTATTCCGGCGGTAATTGTTTTAGAATCAACCAACCGTCCCTGCAAGTCATAAATCTGTAAATCACCGGCTTGATTTGTTTCGATATACGAACGGTTATTCAACGAAAATACAGATGCCAAATCCGTTTGTTTTTTGATGGTGTGAATACCTGTAGTATTCATCTTAACCTGTTTATATAGGCCAATTTCTGATAAAGCAGGATTCATCCGGGAAGATTCGATTACCAAGCGGATTTGCCGTGCGGTTGTCGGTTCAAATCGAAGGATGCGCTTGTACCCAACTGTTGTTCCACGAGTTATTTCCACCCAAGAGCTTCCGGAGAAATGCTCTAATCTAAAACTTTCGATTCGTTGTCCGATTTTGATATTTTCCTGCAATTCCAATAAGTCGAAGCAAATTTCACGATCCGAAACAAATTCGATAACGGTTGTATTATCTGTTCCGGAAGTAGTCCAGAAAGTATTATAATTGTTATCAATAAAAGCAGGGTTATTGATTCCGTTTGAACAAGTTATCGCGGCATTCTTTAATAAATTTTGTGTAAAAGTTTGTTCTCTGATTTCTTTAAATTTCGTCAGGGCGTCGATGTCGATGTCGGAAATAAGTCCGCGTGAATCGGGAGGAATATTCAGCAGCAATCCGCCGTTTCGTCCTACGGAACTGCAATATATATCGAAAAGTATATCCGGTGTTTTCACCTGATTGTCTTCTTCCGAATGATAAAACCAGCCCGGACGAATGGAAACGTCGGTTTCGGCCGGATACCACATGATAAATTGAGCTTTGCTCAAAGCCTCTCTGGTTCCACTAACTACACTGCTGTTTTTAAAGCCAAGTGTTATTTGTTCGGGAGAATCGCCCAAAATTCTTGGATCTTCTCTAATAGAAACAACACTCCATTCCGTTTCACTTCCATAGCCGGTTTCTGTGCCGACCCATCTTACATCCTTTCCCGCAATAGCCATTACGGCTTCCGGTTGAAGTTGCCTGACCGTTATTGCGTATTGATCCCAATCATATTCCTGTCGTTTACCGTTAGGCCCTTCACCATTGGCTCCATCGAACCATACTTCGCTGATTGTTCCGTAGTTGGTCAATAATTCCGTGAGTTGATTGACAAAATAATCGTTATACGCATCGGTGCCGTAATGAGGAGAATTTCGATCCCATGGAGAAAGGTAAACACCTAATTTCATATTATATTTAGCGCATGCATCGGCGATTTCCCTGACCACATCGCCCATTCCGTTTTTGTAAGGGCTGTTTTTGATGGAATGTTCGGTATAAGCGCTCGGCCACAGGCAGAAACCGTCGTGATGCTTTGCCGTCAGGATTACTAATTTGAAACCGGCATTTTTGCAGGTAGTAACCCATTGTTCGGCGTCCAATTCCGAGGGATTGAACAGTTGTGGATTTTCTGTACCGTTGCCCCATTCCTGCCCCGTAAATGTATTCATTCCAAAATGCAGGAAAGCCGTCAATTCCATTTGTTGCCAATTGAATTGTCGGGGGGAAGGCGTGAGGTTGGCCGCTATTTCGATGATTTCTTCTTGAGTAGCGTCGGCAGGAATGGCGGTGTAATACTGATATGACAATTCTTGTGCTTGAATTGTACTTGCGATTATAATAAATATACTTTTTAATGCAAATCCCATACTACACATATCTTTAATTTTAAAATTATAAATATTATAAATTAGTAATTTCTTTTTTTACGGCACAAAGGTAATATCCTTTCCGCAAAATAACAACATTAGGACAAGTTTATTACAATCAAAAATCAACATTGTACTCCATTTCTCTTTTGAATTCTTAATTCTTAATTCTTAATTCTTAATTCCTAATTCTTAATTCCTAATTCTCAAACCCTAACCCGGACAAGCCGGAACCAAAGAGGGAAAAAAGTATTACTTTTGTAGAATGAAAACAATAACGGATAAATACCAATCAAAAATATCAATGGAACTGTCGTGTTATGACAGGCTGCTATTTGCGGGCAAGATAAGTTTCATAAAATACTCAGAATAGAAACAACAACAAACAAGATATCCGATTTTAATTCAAAGAGAGCCATTTGATAATAATAGGCTCTTCCATTTGGCTGTGAGCCATATCTGTAAGCGAAATATAATCGCTATTTTCAATTTTGAGAATAGTTATATCGGTATTTTGTACGTTTATTTTTGCCATAAAAGTTAAAGGTAAGATTTATTCATATTGATTTTGTGTTTTCTTCCAATCTAATAATTTTTATGTATTTCAAATTTTTCAATGCCTGTTCGGTATGAAATGAAAGTTGGTCGAAAAGCGTATGCGATTTCAATTGCTCAATAGCATATTCTGCCGAATAAACACCGCGTTCATA
>JAITHZ010000100.1 GCA_031279795.1 Bacteroidales bacterium | reverse complement strand
TTACTTTGCCAAGATTTGTTTCAGTGGGCCCGTTTGTCTGTATTTCATTAATTTCCTGATATATGACAGAAATCAACTTATCCACTAACTTTGGGTCGGTGTCGAAAAAAATTTCAAATTCAAACGAAGGATACGGATAAACACTCAGGCCTCCACTGACACTGACGCCATAAGTTCCGCCTTCTTCTTCGCGCACTTTTTCCGTGTAAACGATGCGCAGTATTTGATATAAGATGCTGATACTTAAAATATTTTTCAACGTATAGTCGCACGTTCCTGTATATTGAAAGTAGGATGATGTTTTGGCTGTTTCCATGCTTCTGGCAAACCGGTTTGCATATTCTCCTTTACGTGGATAAGCCTTTATGTCTTTACAGTCTTCTTTTTTTGCTGTTTGTGGCAGTGAGCCAAGATACTTTTCCACAAGCGATTGAAGTGAATCGGGGTTGATGTTTCCAACAAATATAAACCGAAATTCGTCACCATTCATGAATCGTTCGCGGTACATTTTCAGCGCCAATTCGTAATCAATCCTGTCAAGCATTTCGTACTTCAAGCGTTGTTCACGAGGATGGTCTCCGTAAATGGCTTTCGCAATCGAATCGGTAAAAGCGACCATCGGATTGGAGTTCTGATTTTTCAGTTGCGAGGCTACACGCGCAAGATAGGCTTCGTATGCTTCCCTGTCGGCGCGGGGGCTTGTCATGTAGAGATAAACCAGTTGCAGCATGGTTTCAAAATCGGTTGGCGAGCATTGACCGTTGATGCCTTCGCGAATCAGTTCGATTGATGGAGAGACCGAAACATTTTTTCCGGCCAGCGCTTTAGAAAGGTCTGTCCGACTAAAATCGCCCACTCCGCCTGCATTTATCAACCCGTTCAGCAGCTGAATGGTTGGCATGTCTTTTTCGTCCAGCAGCGAAGATCCGCCCAGACTGATGCCTTTCATCAAAATTTGATCTTGTTTGAAATCGGTTTTCTTGAAAATGGCCTTTATACCGTTCGAGAGCGTCCATTCGGTTGTCCCGAATACTCCAGCTGTTTTGGAGATGACTTTCCCTGCTTCGGGCATATTTTTAATCAATTGAGTGTCGATAGTTTTATCTTCATATCCGGAAACAGTTTCGGCTTTCGCCTGATTGTAAACCGCAAGCAATTCGTCGTCTGTCGGAATGGCAATGCCTTCCTTTTGAGGCATCATCAACATAATGACTGCATTATTGTCCGGCACAAGACTTTTAACGTATTCATTGACAGCTTCCAGCGGAATAGCGCCATCGAACCGCTTGTAAAGTTCATATTCAAATTCAATGCCCGGAGCCGGTTCGTCGTCCAAAAAGAGACGTATGTACTCATCCGAATAGTGTCCATTTTTTTCTTTTTCACGTTCGCTGTATGCATTTTCAATTATTTTCAGAAAATTAGCACGAGCCCGTTCATATTCGGAAGCCGTAAATCCAAACTGTTTCATCCGCTGTGTTTCCTGAGCAAGCAATTTCAGCGCATTGTCAATTTGTCCTTCTTTGCACACAGCGTAAGTTGTCCAGGCATCTTTTGTTTTTGAGAGAAAAAATTTACCGTCGCCACCCTGAGCATAAACAATCGGCGCTTCCTGTTTTTGCAAAATTTCCTGAAATCTCTCATTCAACATGCTTGCTATCAAATTTTTAATGTAAATTAAATTCAGATAATTCAACTCATTCTTCGCTTCGTTGGGAATGGTTTCATGTTTGTTAAAAATTTGCAGTTGAATTGAGGTTGCTTCGGGATCAGTAGAAATGGCAACAATCGGTTTTTCGTTGTCGGATACCGAAAAGTAAACACGTTCAGCTGGATTTTCCGGTTTTGCAATGTCGGCAAAAACACTTTTTATGCGTTCTTCCATCCAATCGACATCCACATCGCCCACGATGACAATTCCCTGCAAATCCGGACGATACCATTTACGGTAATAATCGCGCAATTCCTTATATTTGAAATTATCGACAATATCCATCAAACCAATCGGCCAGCGATAACCATAACGATCACTGCCATACACTCTTGGCAGCAATTTTTCGTACATCCTTGAAGTAGCATTGTTGCGCGTTCGCCATTCTTCGTGAATCACACCGCGTTCTTTGTCAATTTCGGCGTCTTCCAGCAACAAGTTATTCGACCAGTCGTGCAAAATAAGCAGGCACGAGTCCAGCAATTCCTGGCGCGAAGGCACGTTGGTAATCCTGTAAACCGTTTCGTCGATAGATGTGTAGGCATTCAGGTTTTCACCGAATTTCACTCCGTTTTTTTCCAGATATTCCCGCAGGGTGTTCCCTGGAAAATTTTTAGTTCCATTGAACGCCATATGTTCGAGAAAATGCGCCAGACCGCGCTGGTTGTCTTCTTCCTGAATGGAGCCAACTTTTTGCGCAATGTGGAAGTTTACCCGTTGTTCTGGCAATTTGTTGTAACGGATGTAATAGGTTAATCCGTTTGTTAACAATCCTGTACGTACTTTCGAATCTTGTGGAATTTGCTGTGCAAACATGCTGATTGCCACAAGAAACAGTGTTCCGGTTGAAATTAATCGTATTTTTTTCATAAGAATATATTAAATATGTAAATAAATATATTGTAAAAGATAATCATAATTCTTCCAGTTCAACTATGTCTTTTCCGATGAAAATCAGCGACAGGCAGCGCACATCCGCGCGTCCGGCAAACAGTTGCGCTTTCCGGTATTTTTCCAATTGCCGACGGGATTCGTCGCGTTTGGACTGCAACACGGATTTGCCTTTGGCGTCGGACTTTTTTACATACTTTATTTCCCACAGCCATTCCGACGGCATGTCAGGCAGCAACGGACTGCGTTGCAGGTAAATGTCGATGTATCCATCTTCAACTTCTTTTTCGGATATTGGCACAAACAGCAGACTTTGAAACAGTCCGTTCAACAGCATAA
>JAITHZ010000096.1 GCA_031279795.1 Bacteroidales bacterium | reverse complement strand
GACAAAGACAGCAAAGTGAAAATAACATTCAAAGATGTAGCAGGCCTGGCCGAAGCCAAGCAAGAAGTTCAGGAAATTGTTGAATTTTTGAAAAATCCGGGACGATACACCGAGTTGGGCGGAAAAATTCCGAAAGGCGCTCTGCTGGTTGGTCCTCCAGGAACGGGAAAAACGCTGTTAGCAAAAGCCGTCGCAGGAGAAGCCAACGTGCCGTTTTTTTCGTTGTCGGGGTCGGATTTCGTCGAAATGTTCGTTGGCGTAGGCGCATCACGTGTGCGGGACTTGTTCCGGCAAGCAAAGGAAAAATCGCCCTGCATCATATTTATTGACGAAATCGACGCCGTAGGACGGGCACGGGGACGCAACCTGAACATGGGCACCAACGACGAACGCGAAAATACGTTGAATCAACTACTTACCGAAATGGACGGTTTTGGCACCAACAGCGGAATCATTGTGCTTGCGGCAACAAACCGCGCCGACATTCTGGATAAAGCGCTGTTGCGCGCCGGACGATTCGACAGGCAAATCTACGTGGAACTGCCAGACTTGAAAGACCGGAAAGAAATTTTTGCCGTTCATCTGCGTCCGGTAAAAATCGACGAAAGCGTAGACACGGAGCTTTTGGCGCGTCAAACGCCAGGATTTTCCGGCGCCGACATTGCCAACGTGTGCAACGAGGCTGCACTGATAGCTGCCCGAAACGAGAAAAAAGCCGTTTCCAAACAGGATTTCATGGATGCTGTAGACCGGATTGTTGGCGGACTGGAAAAGAAAAACAAAATTACAACCGTAGCCGAAAAACGCGCTATTGCCGTTCACGAAGCCGGCCATGCAACGTTGAGCTGGTTTCTTGAACACGCGCATCCGCTGGTAAAAGTCACCATCGTGCCGCGCGGCAAAGCGCTGGGCGCTGCCTGGTATCTGCCGGAAGAACGCCAAATTACAACGAAGGAACAAATGTTCGACGAAATGTGCTCCACACTGGGAGGCCGAGCAGCAGAAGATTTATTTCTGGGACGAATTTCCAGCGGAGCTTTGAACGACCTCGAACGGGTGTTTAAACAGGCTTTTTCGATGGTGGCGTATTTTGGTATGAGCGACCGTCTGCCCAACATCTCGTATTATGACCCATCGGGACAGGACTTTACCTTCACCAAGCCTTACAGTGAAGAAACTGCCCGAATCATTGATACAGAAGTGAACAGCATGATTAGCGAGCAATATGCCCGCGCAAAAGAACTTCTCATGCTGCATAAAGATGGCCACGGACAGCTGGTTCAAGTACTGACAGACAGAGAAGTAATTTTCTCGGAAGATTTGGAAAAGATTTTTGGGAAAAGGCCATGGGCGTCGCGCTCGGAAGAAATTTTGCTGCCAGATGCTGTTTCTGCCGAATCTCACCCATCCGGGCAAGAACAGGAACAAGAAGAAAATAATCCGGAAAATGAATAAAACCTTGCTGAAACGCACCATCACCGGACTGATTTTTGTTGCTGTTCTGGGAAGCGGAATATTGTATGATTCATACTCTTTTCTTCTCATTACAAGCATAATAGCAGCTGCAGGTGTATGGGAATTTTATTCGTTGATAGAAAAAGCTGGACGCGCAAACATCAGTAAAGCGACGCATGCTTTTGGAGGCTTTCTGCTGGTTGTGACGTTTTTTCTTCATGCATGCGGCAGGTTTGGTATGGAAATTTTCCTTGTGCTGATTGTTTACTTTTTATATACTATCATTTCCGAACTGTACCTAAAAAAGGCCGATCCGTTGCAGAACTGGGCCTATATCATGCTGGGACAAATATATGTTGCCTTGCCGCTGGCCGTGTTGTGTTACCTGCCATTTTTTCCAGCAGAAGGCAATTATAACAAGGTATTGCCATTCGCTTTTTTTGTAATTATCTGGATAAGCGATTCCGGAGCTTACATCGCAGGTTCGACCTTTGGGCGTCATCCACTGTTTAAGCGCATTTCCCCGAAAAAATCATGGGAAGGTTCACTGGGAGGCACGTGCATGAGTGTTGTCACTGCGCTGATTTTTGCCCATTATTTCCCGCATACATTGTCTACCGCAGCATGGATAGGCATGGCGCTGATTACGACAGTGTTCGGCACGCTGGGCGATTTGTCGGAATCTTTACTCAAACGAACCATCGGAATAAAAGATTCAGGGAAAATTTTGCCAGGACATGGAGGAATTTTAGACCGTTTCGACAGTGTACTGCTGGCAGCTCCAGCTTGCGTCCTGTACCTTGCCGCTGTTAATGCTATGCTGCCCAAATAGTTAAACATTAACAATAAAATAAAATAAAATATAACGTAAGAATTTATCCAAAGCTGTAAAAAATGCTTGTTTTGTACAGTCTTTTGCCTTTAGTTTTTCCCTTTGTTTTGAAAATTAAAATGATATGAAAATATTTTTCCATATAATTTCTTGACAATAAGAAAATTACCATCAGCAACAATAACAAAGTTTTATCGACTGCAGTTATCAGAATTTTTAAAAAAAATAATTTCGTTTATTCACAGTGTTAATCAAACACGAAGATTGCAAACAAAATTAAGAGTTTTTCCAATTGAAACTTTGTGCAAGTCCAATAAAATTATACCTTTGCGCAGTTTTTTAAGGATTATCCTTTGTCTAACAATTATTACATTTATTTATGAACAAAGCAGAATTAATTAGCTCAATTGCCGAAAAGACAGGCTTGAGTAAAGCAGACTCCAAAAAAGCATTAGACGCTTTTACAGGATCTGTACGTGAAACATTAAAAGCAGGAGGAAAAGTCATTTTGGTTGGCTTCGGAACTTTTTCTGTATCTGAAAGAGCCGCCAGAGAAGGTGTAAATCCTGCAACTAAAGAAAAAATTAAAATTCCGGCTAAGAAAGTTGCAAAATTTAAACCAGGCGCAGAGCTGGAACTTGCATAAATTAATTGATGCAATGGAAATTTAGCAAACTACCAAAAAAGAAGTATGAACACCGTACTTCTTTTTTTAATAATTGGGAGTTCCAGTCTTACTCAACTCTCAGTTGATAATGGTAACAGAAGAACGCTACCAACATATAATAGAATGGTTTAAGCAGAACCGTCCGATTGCAGAGACCGAATTGCATTATACTTCACCGTACCAGTTGCTGGTTGCAGTGATACTCTCTGCACAGTGTACGGACGTGCGCGTGAACCTGGTTACACCGCCACTCTTTCGCGACTTCCCATCCGCTGAAGCGCTCGCTGCATCTTCGCCAGATGTTGTGTATGAATACATTAAGAGTGTATCCTATCCGAATAATAAAGCGAAACACCTGACAGGCATGGCACAAATGTTACAGGAAAAATTTGGAGGAAAAGTGCCGGACAATGTTTCCGATCTGGAAAAACTCCCCGGCGTCGGGCGAAAAACAGCGAACGTAATTGCATCAGTCGTATACAACAAACCGACAATGGCCGTCGATACGCATGTTTTTCGCGTATCCAACCGCTTGGGACTGACGGTAGATTCCAGGAATCCGCTGCAAACTGAACGCACGCTGACAGCCAACATTCCAGAAGAATTGATACCTAAAGCGCATCATTGGCTCATCCTGCACGGACGCTATGTTTGCCAGGCACGAAAACCCAAATGCGAGGAATGTGGCCTGACAAAATGGTGCATGTATTTCAACAAAAAAAAGTAAGTTCTTTGCAAAGCGTATTCATAAAAAAACTAACTTTGCAATTTAAATTCTTCTCGAAGAAAAAAACAGGATTGATATGAATGAAATAGATTGGAAATCATTGAGTTTTGGTTATATGAAAACCGATTTCAATGTACGGAGTTATTACAGAGATGGTAAATGGAGCGAGTTGGAAGTTTCGTCTTCCGAAATGATTAACCTGCATATTGCAGCGACCTGCCTTCATTACGGACAAGAAGCGTTTGAAGGCTTGAAGGCTTTTAAAGGAAAAGATGGAAAAATCAGGGTGTTCCGGATGGAAGAAAATGCATTGCGATTGCAGCGATCTTGCGAAGGAATCTTGATGGCGCCACTTCCGGTCGAAAAATTCAACGAAGCTGTAATCACCGTTATCAGACAGAATATGCGGTTTGTTCCCCCTTATGAAAGCGGTTCGTCTCTGTATATCAGGCCATTGCTTATTGGAACGAGTCCACAGATTGGTGTTCATGCCGCATCCGAGTATCTGTTTATGGTATTGGTAACACCAGTCGGCCCATATTTTAAGGAAGGATTCAAAACAACACCAGTGGTGATTTTACGCGCCTACGACAGGGCAGCGCCGCTTGGGACAGGGACGTACAAAGTTGGCGGAAACTATGCAGCAAGTCTGGTTGCCGGAGAAAAAGCTCATCAGTTGGGCTATTCGGCTGTATTGTATCTGGATGCAAAAGAAAAGCGATATGTTGACGAATGTGGGCCTGCCAATTTTTTCGGCATCAGGGACAATACCTATATAACACCGGCATCGACGTCTATCCTTCCGTCGATAACCAACAAAAGCCTGACACAGTTGGCCGAATCCATCGGAATGAAAGTCGAACGGCGGCAAATTGCAGTTGAAGAGCTGGCAACATTCGAAGAAGCTGGCATGTGCGGCACAGCTGCCGTTATCAGCCCCATTCTGCGAATTGACGACCTTGATAAAAACATTTCCTACCACTATGCAAAAGACGGTGCGCCGGGAAAAACCTGCGTGAAACTGTACAATATGCTTCGGGCAATACAATATGGCGAGGCGCCGGATAGGTTCGGCTGGGTGACGGTGATTGACGAGTGAAATACATCGTACGCAGACAATACGCCAATAATCAATAAATTACACTTCCGATGTTCAGCCGAGCGCCTTTTTTCCGAATATTGCTTTCGCTCGTTTGTGGCATTGCATTGCAGTATTTCCTGCAGAGTGTGTGGCTGATTGCTGTTGCAGCATGCGTTTCGAGTTTGTGCATTACGGCGGCATTAATTCCGGTTTCTGCGGCAACATCTTACAAGCTGCGCTGGCTGTTTGGCGCTGGAGTATTGGCATGTTGTGTGGCTATTGGCTCACTCGCTTTTTTCTGCAAAGACAAACAGAATACGTGGAATTTATCGCCTGAAAAGGAAGTTTACCGTTGCCATCTGACAGATTTTCCACAGGAAAAGGAAAAAACATTCTTGTGCAAGCTGAAAATAGAATCGCTCATCGACGATGATGTGCAAATTTCTGTGAATAAGGGAATTATTGCATATGTTCCCAAAGACAGTCTGGTGTCAGGATTAGCGCCGGGCGATGTTATACTGCTGAAAGCCGCTGTTTTTCCGCCCGAAAGCAACGGCAATCCAGAAGCGTTTGATTATGCATTTTATCTGAAACAGCAGGGTCTTTCCGGCATCGCTTTTCTCCGGCAGGGAGAATGGCAGTTACTTAAACGTCCGGCGCGACTTGAGGCCAAAAAACAGGCGTTGCTGGTACGGGAAAAATTGCTGACCGTTTTCGACGATCTGTCGTTCGGTAGAGACGAAAAGGCGGTTTTGTCGGCATTGACACTGGGCTACAAAAACGATCTGAGCCCCGAACTCAAACAGCAGTATGCCAGCTCCGGAGCCAGCCATATTCTGGCAATCAGCGGAATGCACATCGGAATTTTATACATGATCACTTCCTTTCTGCTGTCATTCACAGGAAAGAATAACCGGCGATCGCTGATTCTGAAACAAATTCTGATTGTTCTTTTTCTGTGGGGGTTTGCATTCGTTACCGGACTTTCGGCGCCGGTTGTGCGTGCCGTAATCATGTTTTCGATGACGGCAGCAGCAATTACCTTACATCGCAGAACCTCAATCATCAATACATTATGTGTTTCTGCTGCAGGAATGTTGCTGTATAATCCATATTATTTATTTGATGCGGGATTTATATTGAGTTACACTGCCGTGTTATCTATTGTACTGATTCAGCCATATTTGGAAAATCTGATAACTGTAAAACGACGCTTGTTGAAACCGCTTTGGTCGCTGGTGACGGTTTCTGTTGCAGCTCAAACTGGAACGTTTCCTTTCGTTGTTTATTTTTTTCATCAATTCCCCAATTATTTTATTCTGACAAATTTATTGATCATTCCACTGACTTATCTCATTGTATTGCTGGCTGTTTTGCTGTTTGCGGCGTATCCGTTTTTTGGCGTTGTCGAATTTGTTGCATGGCCATTGGGAAAATGCCTGGAACTTATGAACGGCAGTACGGCTTCTATTGAACAGTTGCCATTTGCTGTCTTTAACGATATTTGGCTGAATATAGCCGAACTGTTTTTATTCCTTGTCTTATTGATCGGAACAGGATTTTTTCTGTGGAAAAAAAAATTTATTGCTTTGGTTACATCACTGGGATGCGTTATTATTGTTCTGCTGCTTCATTTGGGAAGAATCTATATGGTTGAAAATCAATCGAAATTAATATTTTTCCAACAGAGAGATTTTCCTGCAGTAAATGTGTTAAGCGGCAAGCATAATTATCTGCTGACGGCAAATCTGCAGGCAGCAACATTTGCGGCCAAGTCGTACTGGATGAAACACAAGGCGGAAGCTCCAGTTTTGCTTTCGTCGCCTTTCGACAGCAAGGAAATTGAATACGAAAATTCCTGCATGCACTTCAAGCACAAATCGGTACTGGTAATTACCGGAAATGAATTTACTGAATATCGTTCGGAGCATTCATTTCCGGTTGATTATATGATAATTGGAAAAGGATTCAATTCGTCTGTTCAATCACTGATTGCACTTTTCCCGCCACACCAACTGGTCTTGGATGCATCGCTTCCAACAGATATCGGCAATCGGTTGAAAAATGAATGTAACTCATTAGGAATTAGCTATTATGATATTACAGAAAAAGGAGCGTTGGAAATTGATGTCGAATAACTCACAAGTTAGGAATTAGGAATTCTTAATTCATTCTCAACTCTCAACTCAAAAAGACGGATCGGAAAGTAACCTTTCCGATCCGTCTTTTTCATTGAGACATCCAATGTGCTTAATTGAGTCTCTGGATAGCAACTACCTGTGGAAATGTTTGAGTACAAGCCGTCCCATTTGTTATAGTCCAAGTGGCCATTGGACTTGAGGGCTGTGTTGTCGCCGTCGTCCAGCCAGTTGCACCCTGCGGAATCGTAAAATCAAGCATAAAAACGCTGCTTGGACGGCTACAAGGGCTGCCAGCATTACAAGTCTGCAATTGCTCTAATTTAAGATGGTTGCTTGCAAATCTTGTAGCTTCATGCAACGTTCTTGTCGTATGAGATTCATAGGTATCTCCAGTAAATCGGGTTGCTGGCAGAGTCTGAGGATTACAGCTACTGCAATAAAACGTAGTCACGGCATTTCCTGTCGATGGAGTCGCACTAGCATTACCCGAGCCAAGACAGACTGCCGCGAAATAGTACCTGTAGTTCCCCGGAGGAAGGGCTTTGGCAGGTAATTGAGCCGGAGCTAAAGGGTAATATATCCAGTCGTCGCCACTTCCACCGCTTGCTGCCGCACCC
Organism: Bacteroidales bacterium; assembly: GCA_031279795.1. GTDB lineage: Bacteria > Bacteroidota > Bacteroidia > Bacteroidales > WRGA01 > WRGA01. Next base: position 4,785 of record JAITHZ010000096.1, on the reverse strand, counting down.
TTCTGCACAGCCACAAAGTAGCCGACATTGAGGCAGTTGTCGGTTATTTTAACTACCGCTACACGGGCGTCAGACGATGCGTTTGTTGCGAAGGTAACGGTAAACGCTCCTGTACTCGGATTCGACGAAGTAATTGTTGCATACCCCGTATAGGCTGATTCTACAGATGCAAAGCCAGAGGAAAATCCGCTGGGGCAGCAAGTCGAAGACGCCAGCGAGGAAACGTATCCTCCAGTAGCATCAACAAGAGTGCCAGTGCCGCTACCCGGATTGAATGATACTGGACATGAGGTTGATGTACTTGTTCCCGCCTGCACAGCCACAAAATAGCCAACATTGTCGCAGGGACTGGTTACTTTTATCACTGCTACACGGGGGGTAGCGACGGTATTTGCGTTGCCAAACCGAACCGTAAATTGTCCAGTAGCTGGATTTGACCAGTTAATTGTAACATCAGCATCGCCCGATTCTTTTACAATTGTATAACTGCCGCCGCTTGAGCAACAGGGATCATTAGCCTGGATCGTAGTGGTTGTCGCTCCTGCAGCATTTGAAACGGTTTCTGTTCTGGCTGAGAACGTTACTCCGCAAGCAGCCGTAGGATTGGCCTCCTGCACCACAACAAAGTAACCCTCGTTGCCGTTACACGTTGCTTTTACCACTGCCACACGCACATTCTTCGTGTTATTGTGGGTGAATGTAACACTAAATTGCGTAGCAGATACAGTATTCACTGTAGCATACGAAACACTGGGACTTAGCGAAAAGCTATAAGTCCCGCCCGGACAGCAGCCAGCCGCACTCGAAACAACGATTGTGCTGGTCGTTCCTCCGGTATAACCCATGTTAGTTACAGAGGCGGGGCTGAATGATATTACGCATGACGACGTCGGCGCTACCTTCTGCACAGCCACAAAGTAGCCGATATTGCCGCAGCTGCTGATCGCCCGCACTATTGCTATTCGAGGACTGGAATTGGGATTGGCGCTGGTGAACTCAACTCTGAACTGTCCGGTAGATGTATTCTGCGAACTAATCCAGGCATAATCTGCGCCAAATGTCATAGAAAAGTCATACGTACCTGTGCAGCAGGGATCTGAAGCTGTAATCACTAAGGTCTGTACATTTGCTGTATGCTCAACGGTCTCGGTCTGGAGCGAGAACACTACTCCGCATTGGGCCGCTGGATTGGCCGCCTGAACCACAACAAAGTAACCCGTGTTGCCGCTGCATTCCGCTTTTATCACCGCCACACGCACATTCTTCGTGTTGTTGTGGGAAAATGTAACGCTAAATTGCGTAGCAGATAGGTTATTCAGCGTAGCGTACGAACCAGTGGGATTCAGTGTAAAGCTATAAATTCCGCCTGGACAGCAGCCAGCCGGACTCGAAGCGGTAATTGTGTTGGTAGTTCCTCCGGTGTACAGGACTGTAGCAGAAGTCTCACTGAGCGTTATTGGACATGACGACCCGCTTGTTCCTGCCTGCACAGCTACAAAATAGCCGACATTGCCGCAGGGACTGGTTACTTTTACCACTGCTACACGGGGAGTGGCGCCGGTATTTGCGTTGGCAAACTGTACGGTGAATTGTCCAGTAGCTGGATTTGACCAGTTAACAGTAGCATCCAAATCGCCCGATTCTTTTACAATTGTATAGCTGCCGCCGCTTGAGCAACAGGGATCATTAGCCTGAATCGTACTGGTTGTCGCTGTGGCGGTATTGGGTACGGTCTCGGTCTGGGGCGAGAACGTTACTCCGCAAGCAGCCGTAGGATTAGCATCCTGCACCACAACAAAGTAACCTGCGTTGCCGCTGCATTCCGCTTTTACCACTGCCACACGCACATTCTTCGTGTTATTGTGGGTAAATGTAACACTAAATTGCGTAGCAGATAAAGTATTCACCGTAGCATACGAAACACTGGGACTTAGCGAAAAGCTATAAGTCCCGCCCGGACAGCAGCCAGCCGCACTCGAAACTGTGATTGCGCTTGTAGTTCCTCCTGTATAAACCATGTTGGTAACAGAAGAAGGGCTGAACGATATTACGCATGACGACCCGCTTGTTCCCGCCTGCACAGCTACAAAATAGCCGACATTGCCGCAGGGACTGGTTACTTTTACCACTGCTACACGGGGAGCGGAGCCGGCATTTGCGTTGGCAAACTGTACGGTGAATTGTCCGGTAGTTGGATTTGACCAGTTGACCGTAACATCCAAATCGCCCGATTCTTTTACAATTGTATAATTGCCGCTCGCCGAGCAACAGGGATCACTGGCTTGAATCGTACTGGTTGTTGCGTTGGCGGTATTGGGTACGGTCTCGGTCTTAGGCGAAAACGTTACTCCGCATTGGGGCGAGGGATTGGCTTGTTGCCCAACGATATACATACCCTTATTGCCGCAAGGGTCAACAATCTGCACCAAAGCCACGCGGGGTTCACCTGTACTGTTCGGGTCGAAAGTGACCTGAAACTTGCCATCGCTGCTGGGGGCAGACACTGTTGCATAGTTGCTTCCGATTATTAGCGTATAGGTGTAATTACCCGCCATGCTACAGCAAGGATTTGATGCCGTGATTTGCACAGAAGTCCCTCCCGAATAGGTAACCTCGCCAACAGAAGCCGGTGCGAATGCCATCGGGCAATTACCGTCGCACAAGTTTACCCATTTCGCTCCATCCCAGTATTCAACACAGTCTATATCCGTGTTGTAGATGACTAACCCCTTGCCCTCAACTGTTCCCAGCAAAAGGCTGGGGCCAATGGCAAGCTTCATAGTTTCATCCAGGTGAGGGAGACGGAGGCCTCCGGCCGTGTTTTGCGTCGAAAGCTCCAGAATTGAGAATGGTTCCGGCGGTTTATTATCGCCGATGGTCACTTGTGCCTGCAAGATCTGACAAAAAAACAGGAATATGGCCGCGAAAAATAATAGGCCGCATTTGTCATGTCGCATTTTCTTAATTGTATTCATGTTAATTGATGTTTATTTAAGATGAAAAATTTAAGATAAAAAAAATCAAATTACATAAGAAAACAGGAAGCAGACAAGTGGATGCTTCTTTTGATAATCTGTTTTTAATAAATGACTTGTTTTGGTTTGTTCGTTTCATATTATTTATAAAATTGTTAGTGTTAATCTGATTTGCTATGGCAATTGAGTGGCGGCAAAATAAGCCGAACCGCCGCATGGATCCGTTACCTGTACCAACACTGCTCGCTTCTTGCCGGAATTGTTGGTCGAAAAATTCAACTGAAACTGTCCACTTGGCGACAGCGCAGCTTGTAGCGAACAATAACTGCCTCCCGACACTATCGTGTACATGTAGTTGCCGCCAGTAGTGCATGAAGCATTCTGTGCTGTAGAGTTTCCAGCCCCTGCTGAGGCTGTCACGTTAAGAGTTGGCGGACTAAACAGGATCACAGGCTGTGCCCCGCTGCTGCTGTTAAGATTCACCCATTTCGCATTGTTCCAGAACTGGACACTGTCTTTCTCAACGTTGTAAATAACAAGCCCCTTGGCTAACTGCGGACTCACTCCTAAATTGAGAGTAGCTCGCTGCGCAGTGCTCAACTGCGGGAGACGCAAGCCTCCCGTTGCATCATCCGTAGAGATTTCCAGAACAGAAAAATCCTTTGGAGGTTGTGTGGAGCCAATCAACACCTGTGCTTGCAACAAGCAACCAGAAAAAGCCATGCAGATAAAGGCAAAAATCAATCGCTTGCTGTTGATGCGTTTCTTTTTGATTCTGTTTCTTTTCATTTCCATAATTTAATTAATTAATTATATGTTCCTATTTTCAACTTTAGTTTAATGCAATTTCTAAATTTAATTTGTCATATTTTCAATTTGTGTTTTAAATGCTCAATCTTAATTTTAGATGCATTAAATTTTTATTTAATATATGCCTAATTTTTATTTATTACTTATTGGTTTTTATTGTAATTTTATTTCCATTGCACCTGTTTATAGCCATTCGTAACACTAAAACATAATCATTTAAAAATAAATAGTCTAATAAACGTCAACTCTACAATAATATAGTATAATAATTTTAAAGCATTGTAAATATATGCGCCACAAAAGTATTGCTAATATTTTGAAAAACAATGGCATTATAACGAAATATTTAAATGAAATTCGGTATTTCATTCAAAATATTATAGTTTACTACTGATTATCAAATATTTATATAAAAATATTTTTGATTAAAATTTCAACTAATTATTTTTTTGCATCTTTGAAAATAATTTCTAATTGTGAATTTCGCAACATTTAACGCCAAAATATATTAACTATTGCGATTTTTGCATCGTTTTTTTAAGAATTAAGAATCATTTCTTTATCGAAGAACAAATACTATTATTCGATCTTCGAGAAAAACTTCATCAAATGGTACGTACTCAAGATGATGCACAGAATTTTCGAGTTATCAGGGATGTCTAACCGAAATGGTCAATTCTTAATTCGTAATTCGTAATTCGTAATTCATAATTCGTAATTCGTAATTCTTAATTCGTAATTCGTAATTCGTAATTCGTAATTCGTAATTCATAATTCATAATTCTTAATTCGTAATTCGTAATTCGTAATTCTTAATTCTTAATTCGTAATTCGTAATTCGTAATTCATAATTCGTAATTCGTAATTCGTAATTCGTAATTCGTAATTCGTAATTCGTAATTCATAATTCATAATTCATAATTCGTAATTCGTAATTCGTAATTCGTAATTCTTAATTCGTAATTCTTAATTCGTAATTCGTAATTCTTAATTCTTAATT
>JAITHZ010000388.1 GCA_031279795.1 Bacteroidales bacterium | reverse complement strand
GTTTGCCAGTTTTGCGCCTTTTCTACCCGCGAGGGTTCGCCCTGTCGTATATATTCTTCAAATACTTTTAGTTGCATAAAAAATTAATACTTCTTATTTCCTTATTAAAAATGTAAAATAAAGGAATAAGAGTGTTTCGTTGTAAAAATCTACAGAAAGAAACTGACAAAAAGCGCAATATTCAAAACAGTAACAATCATGCCGAGCGAAAGCAGCAAGTATTTTGTAAACATGGAATTTTTGAATTTTCCCATCACCTTTTCTGATGATGTCAGGTATACTTGCAAGAATATGGTAAACGGCAATTGAATGCTCAATATCATTTGTGAATAAATAAGCCCCATAAAAGGATTCGGAATCAGGAAAACGATGATCAGCGCCAGACCCAGCGAAATGATTATGCCGCTGCGTGAATGATTATCCTTAATGTCGTAAGGTTCTTTGTACATTCCTGCGAAAATGCTCCCAGCAGCCATTCCGGAAGTGATTGTTGAGGAAAATCCAGCAAATAACAGTGCAACCGCAAAGACGACCGCCGCATTTTTTCCCAGCAACGGCGATAGCAACTGATTTGCCTGCTGTAGCTCACTTACAGGCGTTTGGGTTTTAAAAAACGTAGCGGCTGCCAGTAAAATCATCGCACTGTTGATTGCCCATCCGATAAGCATTGAAACAAACGTATCCAGAAACTCGTATTTCAGCTGTTTTTTTATCACCTTTTCGTTCTGCAAGTTCCACTGACGACTCTGTATCACTTCGGAATGGAGGAAAAGATTATGCGGCATGACCACAGCCCCCAGCACACTCATTATCACTATCATAGAGCCTTCGGGGAAAGCAGGTGTTACCCAGCCAGTTGCGGCGCTGTTCCAGTCAATTTCCACCAGCGACAGTTCGTATAAAAATGAAAGGCCAATGATGGAAACAAAAGCAATAATCCAGCGTTCAATCACCCTGTACGAATTAGTGAACAGCAGAATCAGCACAAAAATGGTAACAAGCAGTGTAGCAGCTTTTATTGGCACATCAAAGAGCATGTTCAGCGCAATACCTCCGCCCAGTATTTCGGCCAGCGAAGTAGATACCGACGCAGCCATTGCCGACAGGAGTAGGGATTTCGAATAGCGCGGTTTCAGGTGGATGGCGGCAGCTTCCGAAAGGCAAAGTCCGGTGGCAATACCCAGGTGCGCCACGTTGTGTTGCAGAAGAATCAGCATGATCGTCGACAGAGTTACCATCCAGAGCAAGGCATAACCATAGTCGGCGCCTGCTGCAAGATTCGACGCCCAGTTGCCAGGATCAATAAAGCCAACTGTTACCAGCAACCCCGGACCTATGAATTTCAAAATATCCAGCCCGCTTCCGTGATGTGGACGATAATGTTTATTGTCGATATTCTTGAAAAAATTTACCATATTTTCTTTTATTCTTTTATTATGAAAATGCGCGGCAAATATACATGAACTTTTTTGATTATGAAATCATCAAATTTTCTTCAACCAGTTTTCGCTGTTCGTCAAAAAACTCTATCCGTTGCATGGTGTTGCAAACGCTAATCAGCACTGATGTTCTTTTCAGTGAATGGATCCATGAATAAATGAAATTGAAAACGTCGTGATTTGATGAAAATGCATCATCGAATGTTGTTGAACGGACAAATGTCAGTTTCGTATTACCGCTTATGAAGTAACTGTAGCTTGTTTCAAAATTCAGGTTCGACACATAAATATCTACCCTTTTTCCTGTATGGAACATGCCGGTGTTGGCCATTTTTTCCAAATCGGCGATGAAAAGCAACAAATCCTGTTTGATGAGATTTACTTCTTCCATGTTTATTATGCGTATACTGTAAAAATACTTGATGTCGTTGATGAGGTACAGTATAGTTAATTCATTCCAAATGAAGCAAGTATATTCCACATTGTAAAAGATTGCGCGGATTTTCCTGCATAACAGGATATGACGTTCGGACAGGATTGTTTCGGAGAAAGATTTCAGTTTTTGCAAACTGTTGAACTGATACGACCATTTCAATACCAGCAGCCGGTGAATCTGGTGATAGGTCATCAGAAAATGCAGCGGTAAAAAGCTGGAAGCAAAACTCGCTTCGGAAATGGGAGACGGAAGCAGCGATTTGAGATATTCGAGGTAGTTTTGAAGCGGTTCATAATTATTTTCCATAAAAATACAGTCGAACATACGCATTTCAAAAGGGAAACTGCGGACGGACGTTGCGCCGGTGATGCTGTCCAGCGAAATGTTCAACTCTTTCGATACGGTCATGATGTCGGCAAAGGTAAAGGGAACGATTCCTCGTAAACGTCTGTAAATGGCCTCTTTATCAAGGACTAACATGCTGGAAAGCAAATTGACGAGTGTCTTTTTTGCTGGCACTTTTTCCTGCAACGTTGCTATAAAAATCTCATAAACATCGCACTTATCTTTCATTGTAATAAGGTTTTAGCTGTTACGGGACAAAATTGACAACCCGATTTCGCTGATGATCAAAAAAATGAATCCGTTGCATTTCTCCACTTCCTGAAATCAGGATAGAAGATTTTTTCAAGGAAAAAAACCACTGACTCATTTTCTCAAAATACTGTTCATCTCGCAGAATTACGTTATTGACTGCAAATGAGCGGATTTGAATAAATTTGTTTTCGCCGGTGATGATGCGGGTATAATTCGACTCAAAATTCAGATTTGAGATATATAAATGGTGTCGTTTGCCTTTTGGAGACATCCCGCTTATGGCTGTTTTTTCCAGATCGTCGAGCATTTGCAGGATATCGGATTTAATCAGCTCAATTTCTTGCGGAGCAATCAGCCGGATGCGGGAAAAATAACTGATGTCGTTCAGCAGATACACCAGCGTCAACTCGTCCCAAATGTAATAGAAATAACCAAAAAGCGCGGTTACTTCCAGAAAAGAATTTACTATCGTTGTCAGTTGCGGCGTCGGGTAAACATGCGAAAAAGGGAGAGCTACCTCCGGGTCGCCAAATTGATACATCCATTTCAGCAAATAAAACCTCAAAATATATGGATAGGCTATGGTCAGCGACAACGGCAGCACATTGGACACGTAGCCATATTCCGAATTGGGATCGTCAGCCCCCGCTTTGAGTAATTCGACAAAGTCGGAAAGTATTGCATAATCAATGTCACTTGGCGACTTGTAATCGAACAGGGATATCTGAAAAGTTTTTTTCGTGGATGCAATTTCCAAATGATGGTCTAACGAAATGTTCATTTCTTTTACAATCGTCGATATTTCCTGAAAAGTAAATGGAACACTGTAGCGCAATCTTCGATAGACAGCCTCTTTTTCGATGTGCAACAAGTTTGATAAAAAGCAAATTAATTTTCCTCTTTCTGGTATTTTTTTGCGCAATATTCTGATGACAGTTTCACAAACGGTCTCACTTTCCATGGTGTTCGTTTCAGAGCGCTCTTTTATCATAAAAAAATATTTAGTGAAAATTTAATTAGGCATGTATCTTCGCGCCTCTTCAATAAGTGTATCCAGCCCGTTGTTCATATCCTCCTGCGTCATGCTCACCCAGACGTCGGGATCAATTCCCTGTTCTATATCCGTCATATCGGGCGAAAAACTTGGAGAGGCCGAAAAGCGAACCGCCCAGCCATTGGGCAATTCCGACGAAAAGGGGAAACCGCCACCCCCGCCGGTTCGGTCTCCCATAACAACTACATTCGGC
>JAITHZ010000371.1 GCA_031279795.1 Bacteroidales bacterium | reverse complement strand
AATTACAGCAATTTATCGCCCGGAACGTATATTTTCAGGGTGAAATCGACCAACAGCGACGGAATATGGATGGAAAACGAACATACCCTGAAAATAGAAATAGCTCCTTCGTTTTGGCAAACCGGATGGGCCTACCTGTTGTATATCGTTCTGGCCGTTACGGTCGCCTATGTTATCTTGACTATTTTCTTCTCGTTTTACCGCCTGGAAAACAAGGTAAAATTAGAATACGAGCGTACCGAAATGAAATCGCGCTTCTTTACCGATATTTCACACGAAATTCGCACGCCTTTGACATTGATTGTATCGCCGGTAGAACACATGCTCGAAAATGAGGACAAGAAACTGCCGACAGATATCCGGACACAATTGCAACTGGTTCTCAAGCACGCCAACCGGATGCTGCGGATGGTCAATCAGATTCTTGATTTCAGAAAGATCCAGAAAAAAGACCTCAACATTCAGGAAACGATAGTAGCTGCATTTGTATCGGAAATATGCAACAATTTCGCAGAAACGGCCGAAGAACGAAATATCAATCTGGTTATTGATAACCGGATAGGCGACGAAAAATTATGGATCGACCGCGACAGTTTCGAAAAGCTGTTGTATAACCTGCTTTCCAACGCTTTCAAATACACGCAGCCCGACACAAAAATAGAAATCTGCCTCAGCAGCGAAGATCATGGCAATGCCGTTGCCGTAACGGTCAGGGACCAGGGAAAGGGGATGAGCAAAGAGATTCTGAACAAACTGTTCACCCGTTTTGCTTCATTTAATAAGGATAAAAACCGTCCGAGTACAGGCGTCGGCCTGTCCATTGTGAAAGAAGTAGCGGATAAGCATCATGCCAAGCTGCTGGTAGAAAGTGAGCTGTCGCAGGGAAGCGCTTTCACGGCGCTTTTCCGTAAAGGTGTTGATCATTTCAAAGGCGAAGCCGGCATTACATTTACATCCGTCAGCGAACCGCCCCAGCCGGACATGACGAAAGAAACCGGCGTGTCGGATGCTTCGGAACAAACAGCGAAAGACGCCCGACAAACCATACTGGTGGTGGAAGACGACGCCGATATGAGAAAATTTATTGTTTCCATGCTGGAGCCATATTATAACGTGATGGAAGCGCCCGACGGAAAGGCAGGTTACGACATGGCGACAGACAACCTGCCCGATTTCATTATCAGCGACATTATGATGCCCGAAATAGACGGCGTTGAATTGTTGAAAAAAATCAGAGCCAGTGAAGATACGAGCCATATACCGTTCATCCTGTTGACTGCAAAAAATGCGATGGAAAGCAAAATTGACGGACTTGAATACGGCGCCGACGACTACATCACAAAACCCTTTAATGTGAAATACCTGCGCACCCGTATCGACAATATCATTCTCCAGCGACGCAAGTTATACCAGATGTTTGCGCACAAAAGCAAGCCCTCGTCCGCAAACAAAAGCAAGCACTCGACGCAAGAACATAAAATTACCCCTCAGGATGAACTGTTTATTATGCGCGTCAAAGACGAAGTAGAGAAAAACATCGACAACAGCGCCTTCCTCATCGACGATTTGGTGGCAAACTTAGCCACGAGCCGCACCGTATTTTTTAAAAAACTGAAGAGCCTTACCGGACTGGCGCCAATTGATTTTATTCGCGACATAAAAATACGCCATGCCGCCAGATTGTTGAAAACAGGAGAATATACCGTCAAAGATGTAGCGTTCATGATAGGCATATCCGATTCCAAGTATTTTTCACGATGCTTCAAATCCATATTCGGCATGACACCCACCGAATATAAAAAAGAATTATAATTCCTAATTCTTAATTCCTAATTCTTAATTCCTAATTTAAATGAACAATTAGGTATAATTTATGTTTTTCTATAAATAGGGGTGTTAAACTAACTTAGGTCAGAAATTCACCCTTTTAATAGTAGACTCTCTATTACTTTTGCATCCAAGTATGGCTCATGTTGATTTCGATTGATAAACTACATACGTAAGAGTTTAGTAAATTTATAAAATTGAGCTTGTAAATATGCTCGTTAACATTAACTTAATTCCATATCATGAAAGAATGTACAAGAAAAAAAAGCGTAATACCAACAAATCTGAGAACTGTTCAGTATTCACTGGCTGTAGTGAATATTAAACGGGGCATTATATATAATTGTAACAGGTCTCGCGATACGGTTTCTTGATTTGAAATAATGAAAAACTATACTAATATTTAATTAATGATTTATGAAAAGCAAAACGAATGCGGAAATTTTACGATTTTTTTGCCTGTTGTTGTTTTTGCCTCTTTTAGTCGCTTGCGACTCCGAGACGGACGAACACTATAAAGTTCCCGACTGGATGAAAGGCAATGCAAAACAGGTTTTGGAGAGCAAAGGGAATTTCACTGTTTTCCTAAGAGCTGTCGAACGTGCCGGTTACACCGATATGATTGCCGGAAAAGGCATCATCACCGTCATGGCGCCAACCGACCAAGCCTTTACAGCCTGGTTGAACGCTCGCGGCTATGCTACGGTAGACGAAGCGCCAGTCACAGAATTAGACAAACTGGTAACGTTCCACCTTGTTTATTATTCGTTCGACAAGCAGATGCTTGCCAACTACCGTCCCGAAGGCAACATGAGCGAAGAAGACGAAACCTCGCGACAAACGGCAGGTTTGTACTTCAAATTCAGGACAAAAAGCAAAAACGCTTTTACGGACGAACCCGATTTGACCGTTGCGCCGGGTAATGTTGTGCCAAACCGGAAAGTCTATCATTACGAGCGCTTTGTTCCGGTGTTTTCGTCGTACCTGTTCGGGACAAAAGGGATTTCCCCTGCATACAATTACGAATATTTTTATCCCGGCAGCAGCTTGTCGGGAGACGGTGGCGGGTTTAATGTCTCAAATGCTTCGGTAGACGAGTACGCCATTGTAGCCGACAACGGCTATGTATACGTGATTGACAGAGTGTTAGAGCCGTTGGAAACGATCCACACCGAACTGAAAAACACGGCGGATTATTCGCTGTTTGTCAATATGTACGACCGGTTTGTGGTTTTCGAATACGTGTCGGAGGTGTCTGCCGACTATGGCGGCGGCGATTCGCTCTTTGTCCGTACATATAACGTATTGCCGAAGATAGCTACCGAATGGCCTGTTAGCCATTATTCCCAGTTTGATGAGCTGGCGAGCATGTCGTGCAACATCTTTGCGCCGGATAACAAGGCCATAGAACAGTTCTTCGAATCGTTCTGGAGGCCTTATTACAGCTCTATCAGCGAGGTGCCGTTCTTGCCCGTGATGTATCTGCTGTATTCCCATGTGGGAATAGGTACCGACCTTGTCTTCCCCGAAGAAATCACGCAAGGAAAAGTCATTTCGTCTCTGGGTAATCCCATTGCATTTGACCCGAACGCTACCAATTTGCGGAAAATATGCGCCAACGGTTCGCTGTATGGCCTTCCAACTGTGGTGACTCCGCGTCCGTTCGAGAGTGTTACCGCACCCCTGTTCCGTAATCCCGATTACAATCCTTTTTTGTTGATAATGGACAAAGCCAATATTATCCGGACTTTGATGACCGATCAAACCACCTTTGCCCTGTTTATCCCAACTACCGAAACATTAATCGGCAACACGATGATAAACAGCATGGAACTGCAATATTCCAACTCAAATCCCAACCGCTTCGGCTATGAAGTCATCAATATAGATTCGGATAACGGGTTTGTCCCGATGTCGACCTTCCGGCAGCGGAATCTGGCATACGGTCATATCGGCACAAAGCTGATCTCGCGTATTGGCTCCGATGACATATACAAAACCTTGCTCGACTATCAGTATATTTATGTGGACAACGAAGCCGGAAAAGCCTATTCCTCCATTTTGTGGAACGGAAGTAAAGATAAGGCGCCGGACATAACAGAGATCTATACGGCGTATAACGGAACGGCGTATGAACTGAGTGGCGTCGACGGCATGGCGCTGATAGCAGACGAAAGTTCCTACAAGGACCAGCTTATGAAAAGTACGATGCTTGATTATTTTAGCGAGTATAAAAACTTGGTTATCAGCGTAAAATTCGATTTGCTGACGCCTCCGTTCAACTTTCTGCAAGACCGGTTTATATCCTTCATA
>JAITHZ010000340.1 GCA_031279795.1 Bacteroidales bacterium | reverse complement strand
GAATAAGGGATAAGTGTTTCATTGTGAAATTTATTTGTTAAAACATTATTATTCATATTCATTTTTTGTGGGGGCAAGGCGCGCCTTGCCCCTACCGCAGCACCCAAACGGTTATTCCTTATAAAACATATCGTCTTTCCATCGCAAGGGGTTGTTTGTGATATAATCGTTAATGCGGGCGTATTCGGCGGCGTCGCGGACAACGTGTTCCCAAAGGTTGCGTTGCCACGCGAAATCGTAACCGGCGGTGCGAATGTTGCGGGTAACGGCGGATTTGAAACCGCCGATAATTGATGACATCGTGTTTTTACCGATATTTTGAAATCGCGATTGCGGCAATTCTGTTGTGCGGGGTTTTTCGGTTGAATGTTGCAATGTCGCGTGTAGGGGCAGGGCGCGCCCTGCCCCTACATTGATTGCCGTATTATAGGTATCATGTGTTGTTTTTGGCGTTGTTTTGGGCGTTATATTGGGCAGGGCGCGCCCTGCCCCTACATCGTGCGTTACCGCATCATCGTGCGTTGTATCATCATTTTTCAACACATAATTGTTGTCCGTATTCCCCGTTATTTCCAAAATACCATGAAAATGGTTTGGCATCACAACAAAATTGTGCAATACGACATTCGGGCGCAATTCGGCGGTTTTGTGATATAATCGTCAATGCGGGCGTAATCGGCGGCGTCGCGAATGTGCTCCCAAAAGTTGCGTTGCCACGCGAAATGCGGTACATTTTTGCGACATTCAAACCAACGAATTAACCGCGACAAATTATTGTGCAACATCGGATTTTTATCGCCCGCGAATCCGCCGGTAGGGGCGCGATTTATCGCGCCCCCATTTGTTACGATATTTTGGGCGCGATTGTTATCAAGGGCGCGATAAATCGCGCCCTTACATATTCGCATCATTGTCGTTATTGTTTGTGATTTCCACCACGCCGTGAAAATGATTTGGTATCACAATGTAATTGTGCAAAACGGCAAACGGATAATGTTGCGGCATTTCGTTCCAGTAGCCGGATACTTGAATCGGTGTTTGACTTTTATTTTAAAAGATTCGCATAAACCACATAGAATCCGTAAACAAAACATAATCCCGACGAAAGCAGCACCAGCGCCGCACGCAACCAGTTGGCCGCAATCAGTCTGCGGGAAAAAGGAATACTGAATACGCCGGCCACAAGCGTCATACCAACAATCGACCCCATGCCGAAAATAAGCAGATACAACATGCTACTGCCGATACTGGCTATTTGCGTCATCACCAGTACCACCAACGCGCCACTTCCTGCCAGCCCATGCACAATCCCGATGCCATACGAGGTCTTGTGCAGATGCTTTCCTTTTGAATGTACATGAATATGAGGATGTTTGTTCACACCTGCATGTTCGTGATGATGCCTGTGGATGATTGTTTCTTCTTTCAGGAAAACGTAAAACCGGTAAGCAGCCACAAGCATCAGCATCAGTCCGACAATGGCCTCGAAGAGCGAAAACGAACTGTCGGGAATGTTCACTTTAAACAAAATCATCAACATACCAATCAAAAAAATCGTGGACGTATGTCCCAATCCCCAAAACACGCCATCCTTAATAGCAGCAAACAACTTGTCGCGTTGAGAAACGATGGTGGTAACAGCAAGAATATGGTCAGCTTCAAAAGCATGAAGCAGTCCTTCGTACAAAGCGTACATCAAAAGGACGATTAAAGGAAGTTGTTCCATGATTGTTTGTGAAAATTGTTTTCAAAATAAATATCGGCAAATATACGTGTTTTTTACTGAAACTTAATGATAAAATTTCTAAAAAATACCATTATTATCCACTCTTCTGGCCAGATCAATAGGAAATGAACAAATAAAAAACGTTAAAAAGGAGACAGGCATATACATGCCGACCTCTTTTTTTGTTTTTTAAATAAATCGTACTCATAAAAATGCGTATATTTGCGCATCAAAATCGAAAAAAACATTGTTGAGTATAACTGATTATTTTTTAGGATATTGGAGTGAAGCGAAACAGAATTGACATAATTACGCTGGGGTGTTCGAAGAATCTGGTTGATTCGGAAAAACTTGCCCGTCAGTTCGTCGCAAACGGTTATACTGTAAAGCATGATGCGGAAAAGGTTGAAGGAGAAATAGTTGTCATAAATACGTGTGGATTTGTTAATGATGCAAAAGAAGAATCGGTGAATACGATTTTGCAGTTTGCCGCAGCAAAACGGTGGAATAAAATCAAGCGATTATTCGTAATGGGTTGTCTTTCTGAGCGTTATCTCAATGAATTAAAACAGGAAATTCCCGAAGTGGATAAATTTTTTGGCAAATTCGACTGGAGAGGTTTACTCTCAGCACTTGGGAAATCCTACCATGCAGACTTGGAACTGGAACGCGGATTATCCACTCCAGCACATCTTGCGTATCTGAAAATTTCGGAAGGATGCAGCCGGACATGCGCTTTTTGCGCTATTCCGCTAATGACCGGCAAACATGTTTCACGGCCAATTGCGGAAATCGTGGGCGAAACAAAAAAACTTGTTGCAAATGGCGTAAAGGAAATTTTACTGATTGCGCAAGATTTAACTTTTTATGGATTCGATACAGATAGAAAAAGCCGACTGGCAGAACTTATTGAATATCTTTCAGATATCAACGGGCTGGAATGGATTCGCTTGCATTATGCCTATCCGTCGCTTTTTCCATATAATATCCTGAAAGTCATGCAAGAACGGGAAAATGTCTGCAAATATCTGGATATTGCTTTTCAGCATGTGAGCGACAATATGCTCCGTTTAATGAAGCGGAACATCACGAAAGCGGAGACATTGGAACTGATTCACGCCATCCGGACGGCAGTGCCGGGTATCCATCTCCGGACAACACTGATGGTTGGACATCCGGGTGAAACACAGGCCGATTTTGAGGAACTGAAGGACTTTGTAGCCGAAATGCGGTTTGAACGCTTGGGCGCATTTGTTTATTCCGACGAAGAGGGTACGTATGCCAACACGCATTACAGGGACGATGTAGCGGCAGAAACGAAAAAGTCGCGGCTGGACGAACTGATGGCGCTGCAGGAAACTGTTGCCTTCGAAATCGCTCGACAAAAGACAGGGAAAACATTCAAAACAATTATTGACAGGGAAGAACCGGATTTTTATATCGGAAGAACCGAATTTGATTCGCCGGAAGTTGACCCTGAAGTATTGATTGAAAAAACAAAAAAAATGACTGTAGGTGATTTCTATCAAGTCAAAATATCCGGCATGAACGGATTTGATATGTTAGGAGAATTTTGACAAAAAACGTTAATTTGATATGGATAAAATTGTATCGTATATTGCTGAAAGATTGGGTATTTCCGAACGAAGAACAACTGAAATACTGACTCCAGCTATTGATGTTTTAAGGCAACGGTTGGCGTTGCACGAATGGATATTGATTAATAATGCAGCATTATTTAATGTAAAAAAGCGAAATGTTAATATGCTGATATATCCCAGAAATTTCACAAAAATTCTGCTTCCGCCGTGTTTATATATAGGCTTTCGCCTGGATGTATCTTCGTATTTGATTGAAAACAGAGAAGTAATCCGCGATTTGAAAACACTGATAATGATTCAGGCCAATCTGGACGAACGAACGGCTTCCTTGTTTATCAAGTACATGATTGAGATTATTTCTGCATCCCTGCGGAAAAACTTTGTGTGCAAGCTTGATGGCTTCGGGACGTTTAGAAGGGTGCCGAAACCCGGTTTTTCCCTTCCCAACGGTGTTATGCCCGGAAAAAACCGATTCCATATTATCTTTTCTCCCGAAAAAAATTTGCAGGAAGAAGTCAATAAAAGTTTTTCATTCTTTGAACCTGCAATAGTTAAAATCAAAGAATTACCTCAAAAGAAAACAGCACAGCAAATTGAATCACTTTCGGATAAATATACTGAAAACAAAAATGCTGCATCCGAAGTCGCCAAAAATTCAATAATCGAAGTAAAAGATTATTTTGCCGATGAATTGATGGGCGAACCCGATCCATTTCCTATCAAGGAATTCGTTTCGCAAGTTGATGCGCTGTTTCCCCCCAAAGAAAGCAAGCCGCAGCCCGCAAAAGAGAAAGCTGAATTGGAAAAAGACAACCCCGTACAGGAATCGAAACCGACGCCGGAAATGATCGTTTTCGAAAAAACACAACCAGCATTGGAAGTAATTCCTGAACCCGTCAGACCAGTGGAAGTCATTGTTGACGAACCGAAGTCGGTCTTCGAACCAGTCAAACCGAAACCCGATGCTTCCGAGCAAGAAAACCGGACAAATAACACAAATGACCGCCAGCATGTGACTGATCCGAACAAAAGTATCGCCTTCATCGTGGAAGAAGCCGTGAAATTTTTCGAAAACAAATCCGCCAAAACGAGAATATATCCTGTAAATCCGCCAGATAAATCAGAATCCATCGAATCGAAAAAAACCGAACCAAAGCAACCCGAACCGGAAAAACCACAACTTAGCGAACCCGAACCGGAGAAAACACCCGTCATCGAAATTCCTGATTCAGCGAAAATCGTTCAGCCAAGCCCCACGCCGTCTGTTCAACCGGAAACACAGACCCAACAGTCTGTTGAAAATATACGCGAAAAGCCCGCTCCAGCACCTGACCATAAACCGGAACCTGTTTATGTGGAAGAAGTTACCGGCAAAACAGCAGTAGAAGTTCCGCCGACAAAACCGACCGTAACAGCCGAAATCCCGCGAAGACCCGGGTATAGCGGAGTAGCGCCACAGCAGCAGAGAACTTCCCACCAGAGTGAACAACCCAGAAAACCGACAGAAATCCCCAGAAAACCACAACGTAGCACACCGAACGGGGGACGAAACACGGCACGGTCATCTTCGCCCGAATCTGCTCTTATAAAACGGTATGTGCTGAAACATTATCTTTATGTGGGAATAACCATCCTGCTTATTCTGGCGCTGATATTTTACATCTTTCATAAATTCAACTCACAGGAAGAGCCGCAGGTTTATGAAATAAATCCCTCACAAACAGAGCAGCCAGCGGGTACTGATGAAATTCACGCCACTGTCGATAACGAATTGGATACAGGAAGCCGTT
>JAITHZ010000276.1 GCA_031279795.1 Bacteroidales bacterium | reverse complement strand
ATTAATTATAATTAATATTTGGGATTAAGAATAATTCGTAATTGAATTAAAAATCCACTATTAGCCGTGCATTCAACTGTCTGCCTGTAAGGTAATTAGGGACGGCGTACTGATTGTCGTAAACATCAGTAATCCAGTAGTATGAGTTTACATTGTTTATGTCCAACAAATTAAACACATCAATACCAATCCAGATGCTGCGAATATAACGCAGGAATCCGGTCTGGCGGTTGTCTTCGCCCAGTAACTGACGGGAAATGCCAAGATCAACGCGGCGATAAGGCGTCATCTTGAATTTTCGGCTTTCGTATGCGGCATTCGGCGAGGCAAATGGCAGCCCGTCGGCTAAATGTGCACGGAGCAGGCCTTTCCATTTCGGATGTTTTGGAAAAAAATCTTGAAAAAACAGCGAAATATTATAGAGTTGGTTGGTTGGGCGTGGCACCGTTACGCCTCGAATGGTCTCTTCCGATTTCATCAGCGAAAACGACAGCCAGGAATCGCTCTCCGGCACAAATTCTCCAAAAAACTTGAAATCAATTCCCATCGCATACCCCGACGAGATGTTCTGTCCGGCGTATCGAATCCTGACGTTATCGACATTGTAGGGTATCATGTTGTTCAGTTTCTTGTAATAGATTTCGGCAGAGAACTTGAAGAATCGTTGGATCCCTCCTACAGTTGCTTTGAAGCGATAATCCATGCCGCCAACGATTTGCCACGAGCGTTGTGATTTGATTTGCCGGTTGAGCAACACCTCTGTATTGCCATCTGTTTGAACTGTATCGCGAATCTCCTTGTAGAAAGGCGACTGATAATAAATGCCCGTTGCAAGGCGGAACGCGACATCGTGTTTCCAGTTGGGAAGACAGGCAATATTGAAACGTGGACTGAAAATCCATTCGTTATTGAAATCCCAGTGGCCTGCGCGTACGCCTGCTGTTATGGCAAATATTCCTTCGTTGATGCGGATTTTATATGTATTCTGCATGTATGCGTTAAAACGCAGTGAATTGGTTTTGCTGCGGGAAAACAGATTGTAGGCCATTGCAATACCTGCTTGTGTGTGTGGCCAGTTGTAACCGGCAGAATCGCGCCGTTCCCATTCGCGAATACGATCATCGATCTGTTCCTGCTGGAAATTGAATCCCCAAAGCAATTCATTGCTTTTCAGCCGTACGGATCCTGTGTGCGAAATATTAACAACTCTGGACGTCAGCCTGTTTCGGGCGTGTTCGTGGTACGATCCCACTGCAAGGTTTTCGCCCACAGTTGCCTTGTTGGTTTCGGTGTCTATTTCCAGATTATTGAGCCAGTATTCGCCTGTAATGTCATACGTTTCCTTTTCGCTTGTTGTAAAGGCAGATACGGTGAGTGTCAATTTTGTATTTCGTATCGAATTATTTGTCAATGACAAAGCTCCAAAGCCGGTCAGAAATTCATCCTGTTCCCGTCCGTCGAAATAAACCTCGAAACGTTTCGCGTCCTGCAATGTTCCAAAAGACGTCGTTCGGGATTTCGGAATGAAATTATACCGGTTGCGTGAAAAGTTACCCAGCAGACCAACTTCCCATGCCGGATGAAGTTCGCAGGTAATATACATTTGATAGTCAATAAAATCAGGGTCGTATTCACCTTTCGTATCCAGTGTGCCAAGCAGCGAGGTAGCCCGTTTGTAGCGAAAGCCGTGAATTTGAGAGAAACGGCCGCTTTTCTGGCCGACATATGCCGTGCTTCCAAGGAAACTTGCCGACAGGGAACCTTCAATTGTCCGAGTCGGCTTTTTGTAACGAATGTCTAATACCGATGACATTTTATCGCCATATTTCGCATCGAATCCGCCGGCGGAAAAATTAACTTCTGCTGCCATGTCGGGATTGATAAAACTCAACCCTTCCTGCTGTCCGGAACGAACAAGAAACGGTCGGTAAACTTCGATTCCATTAACATACACCATATTTTCGTCGAAATTGCCGCCGCGCACCGAATATTGGGAACTTAGCTCATTGTTGGAACTGACTCCTGGATTCATGATGATGATGGATTCAATGTTACCGCCAGAAGCGTCGGGCATTATTTTTATCTTGTCGGCATTAATCTGATGCATGGAACTCAGGCGATTTCGCGAGGCGGTCACCACAACTTCGCCCAGTTCCCACTCGGTAGAACGAAGCGCAATATTCAGCGTAAAATCGCCCTGCGAGGCTACCACAACTCGCCGCGCACTTTTGTATCCTACGCAGGAAAACACAACCGCAATCGTGTCGTGCAACGTTACTCTCAACGAATAAAACCCGTTGACGTCGGTATTTGCTCCTGCTCCGACCGAACCTTCTACTCCTATTTGAGCCAATTCTATCGGACGTCCTTCGCCGTCGGCTACTGTGCCCGTTATCTGAATCGCCTTTTGTCCTGCCAACACCGCAGGAAAAAAACAGAACACAATTATTAATATGTTGTTATACATTTATATGGTTATGCATGACATATGGTTAGTTATATAACGAACCCATCTATTTATTATTTTAAAATGGTACGAAATAATTTAGGTAAGTAATTCGTAATTCACTTTTGCTTTCAGGATGAAAATTTTACTTACAGGTCACTATTCTGAAATTTTTTCCTAATTCTTTTCAGATTTCCTCTTTACGTTTGTGCCATATTAACTAAAAACACAATTGATATGAAATCGTTAGTAGTAAACTTTTTTTTAAGCTCCCTTATCTTTTTCTGTGTAGGGTGTAGCAATGATGATTCCGGTTATTCGGAAGTAGTAAGTCAGGAACAAGGAGATATTGCCCTGAAAGTTGAGGCCTATTATTCTTCTCCTTCGTCGCCGACACAGTCGGTAGCAACTATTAAAGCTGCATTTGATAAAAAATTTCCTAATGCAACCGATGTTGAATGGAGAGTATCCAATGATGTGTACGAAATAGATTTTGAAATTAACCAAATTGATCATGAGGCATGGTACGATAATGATGCTAATCTGTTGATGTACAAATATGATATCTCCAATCATGAATTAAGTTCGGCCGTTTCGTCGGCGATAGCAAACGATTATCCTGGATATACGCTCGACGAAGCTGAAAAAGTATATAAAGGGAATATCGTTGGTTATTATCTTGAATTAAAGAAGAATAAAACGGAAATCCACGCATTTTATAATGAAGATGGCAGTTTTATCTCTAAAAATCTTTGGGAGAACAATTCCGTCAAACCGGCTTATGATGCTGATACTGCTACTCCGCAAATAAACGGAACCCTTTCCGATGATGAGGTGGATATTCTGATTGCTGCGTATTATTCGGGAGACGATACGGATATCTCTTCTTCGAATGTCCCTGCTGCAATAATAGGAAACTTCAATACTGTCTTTCCCAATGCTCGCGATATTGACTGGGACTATGTTGGCGATGTTTATAAAGTAGATTTTGAAATTAATAATGTCGATTACGACGCTTGGTATAATCAGAATGGTACACTGCTGGTTTATAAATTTGATATAACAAAGGCTTCTTTGCCTCAGAACATACAAACTGCTATTTCTACGCAGTTTAGCGGTTACAGGATCGAAGATGCGGAAAAGGTTGTCAAAATCAACAGTACAGGTTATTGGGTTGAGCTGGAAAATCAGAATATGGAAGAAGACGCCTATTTCGGAGAGAATGGCGTATATATTTCCAATTCATTTTACAAGAAAAGTTCCAATACTACAGAAGAGCCGACCACACCGAATATACCTGCTGATGGAAATCATACCGACGATGAAATAGATGCTTTTCTTTCGGCCTATCATCAAGGCAGGGAGCAGGACATTCATGCGGCAAATGTACCAACTCCGGTTACTGCCGCTTTTAGTGCACAGTTTGCTTCGGCCCGCGATATTGATTGGGATTATGTCGGGAATGTTTATAATGTCGATTTCGAAATTGGTAATGTCGATTACGAGGCTTGGTATTTAAATGACGGTACTTTATTGATGTATACCCAGGAAGTCAAGTACAGTACGGTTGCAAGCGCTGTGCAACATGCGATTTCGTCGAACTATTCCGACTATATGGTCGAAGGCAGCGACTATTTTCAAAAAGGATCGGTAAAAGGCTATATAATTGAGCTGGAGAATAAAAAAACGGATGTTGAATTAATCGTTATGTTCAAAGAAGATGGCACTTTTTTAGTGATTAGTGATTAGTGATTAGTGGTTAGTGGGCTTTTTCAATTATGAATTACGAAAGGTTTTTCAACTTGATTCGCACTAATCACTAATCATATTTTCCAAAAGCACTGTTTTCGTTGCTGCAGCGAAAGGGACTTAGGGACGTGAAATAAACAAGATATAATAGTTTTAAGCAAATCGAGACAGCGTTTAATTCCTAATTCTTAATTCCTAATTCTTAATTCTTAATTCTTAATTCCTAATTAATTTTTTTGTGGTATGGAAACATTGTTATGAAAAAAATTAATTACCTTTGTTCACCAAAATTTTAGATAAACTATGCAGGATACAGTCGCTATTTTTTGTAAAAATACAGGGCAAATATTACCCGTTCCCATCGGAAGTGATTTATTATCAATCTATCAGGCAATCGACTACAAGCTGCCATTTCTGATTGCCAACGCGAGGGTGAACAACAAAACCGAAGGCCTTTCCTATCGTGTATATAACCGGAAAACGGTTGAATTTGTGGATATTTCTACCCAGTCGGGAATGCGAACTTATGTGCGGTCTCTGTGTTTTATCCTCTACAAGGCCGCAACTGCGCTGTATCCCGACTCGAAGGTGTTTCTTGAACATTCGGTCTCCAAGGGGTATTACTGCGAACTGGAAATTGGAAAGACGCTGGAAACTGTCGATATTGATCGCATCCGGGCGAAGATGCAAGATATCATTGCGCAGGATTTGCCCTTTGAGCGAGTGGAATGTCTGACTTCTGACGCTGTGAAACTCTTTGCTGCTCAACGGCTTTTCGACAAGGTGCTGCTGCTCGAAACAACCGGCGCTCTGTATACACATTATTATATGCTGGACGATTTGGCCGATTTTTATTACGGCAGTCTCCTGCCTTCGACGGGATACATTTACCTTTTCGATATTCAGCCGTATAATGGCGGAATTTTACTTGTCGTTCCCAACCGGAAAACGCCAACGGAACTGGAAACAGTAACATATCAACCCAAACTGACAGAAATTTTTCAGGAAAACCTGAAATTTAACCACATACTCGGCCTGAATAACATCGGCGACCTCAATACTGCCGTTTTGGAACACAACCGTATCTCGGAACTGATAAAGGTGTCGGAGGCGCTGCACGAAAAGAGAATCGCACGAATTGCCGATGATGTCGCGCAGTTGGAGAAACGTGTTGTGTTGATCTCCGGTCCTTCTTCGTCTGGAAAGACAACGTTCTGCAAGCGCCTGTCTATCCAGTTGATGACAAACCTCAAGGATCCGGTGGCTCTTTCACTCGACAACTACTTTGTGGAACGTGAACAAACGCCGCTCGACGAATTTGGCGAATACGATTACGAATCGCTATATGCGCTTGATCTGGAATTGTTTAACGAACATCTTGCCCGTCTCCTAAATCATGAAGTTGTGGAAATGCCGACCTACAATTTCACAACCGGCAAACGGGAATACAAAGGAAACAAACTCCAACTCAAAGACAATTCGGCGCTTGTAATGGAAGGGATTCACGCACTGAATCCAGAGCTGACACACAACATTGCGCATGAAACCAAGTACGGCGTGTATGTCTCGGCGCTGACCTCAATTTCTATCGACGATCACAATTGGATTCCAACAACCGACAACCGGTTGATTCGCCGTATCATCCGCGATTTTCGCTTTCGTGGATATTCGGCTATGGAGACCATACGACGCTGGGAGAGCGTGCGGCGCGGAGAAGACAACTGGATTTTTCCCTATCAGGAAAATGCCGACGCAATGTTCAATTCAGCGCTGCTTTTTGAGCTTCCTGTGTTGCGACGATACGCAGAACCAATTCTGGAAAGCGTTCCACAGAACTGCCCGGAATATTCCGAAGCATACCGGCTGTTGAAATTCTTGCGATATTTTTCGTTTATCCCCATTGATGAAATTCCACAAACTTCGCTTTTGCGGGAATTTTTCGGAGGCAGCAGTTTTGAATATTAATGTATTAATTTGATTTATTTTAATAATATGGAAAATAAAATAAAAATAGGTATAACGCACGGTGATATCAATGGCGTAGGTTACGAAATTATCCTGAAAATGCTGCAGGATCCTGCGCTTATTGACCTGTGTACTCCGATTGTATACGGATCGCCGAAAGTTGCGGCCTACCACAAAAAAGTGCTGAACATCGAATCCGTCAGCTTCAACATCATCACCAAAGTGGAAGACGCCAACCATAAACGCATTAACATCATTAACTGCGTGGACGAAGAAGTTAAGGTGGAACTTGGCAAATCGACGCCAATTGCCGGTCGAGCTTCCTGGCTGGCGCTTGAAAGAGCGACCAAAGATTGCAAGCGAGGCGCTATCGACGCGCTTGTCACAGCGCCAATAAACAAAAAAAACATTCAGTCCGAAAATTTTCAGTTCACCGGACATACCGACTACCTGCGGGCTAAATTCGACGTCGAACAAAAAGTCTTGATGATCATGGCAACCGAATCGTTGAAGGTAGGCCTCCTGACCATGCACATCCCGCTCGCCGAAGTTCCGTCGCATGTTACCAGCGCGAATCTTCGAGAACATATTCAGCTCTTTGAAAACTGCCTCAAACAGGATTTCCGTATTCTCAAGCCGCGAATTGCCGTACTGGGGGTGAATCCGCATGCCGGCGACAGTGGCGTTATCGGGAAAGAGGAACAGGAGGTGATCAAACCAGTCATTAGTGAACTGAAAAACAAGGGCCTCCTTTGCTATGGCCCGTTTGCTGCCGACGGTTTTTTCGGCTCGGAAAGCTATCGTTCGTACGACGGCGTGCTGGCTATGTATCACGACCAGGGACTGGTTCCGTTCAAAACACTCGCCATGGAATACGGGGTGAATTACAGCGCAGGATTACCAATTATCCGCACCTCGCCCGACCACGGCACAGCCTACGATATAGTCGGCATGAACAAAGCCTCTGAAATGTCAATACGCCATGCCCTGTACATGGCCATTGATATATTCAACAACCGGCATTTTTACGAAGAAGCTCATGCCAATCCCCTGCGCAGGCAATATTACGAGAAAGGCGCTGACATGGACGCCAGCGCAATCGAAGATACAGAAATTTAAAGATGAAAAAAAACAAGTATTACGTCGTGTGGAACGGGCATACGCCAGGCATTTACGCCAGTTGGGAGGAATGCAAAATGCAGGTAGAAGCCTTTGCCAATGCCCACTACAGAGGAATGCCTTCCAGAGAAGAAGCGGAGGAGGCTTTTGCAAAAACTTATGACGAGTATCTTGAATACCTGACGACAAAAGAATCGTTACAGAAATTGGTCTTGCACAAGAATAAGGATATTGTCAGAGAGAGTATCGCTGTTGACGCAGCATGTAGCGGAAATCCCGGACGAATGGAATATCGCGGACTTTACCTCAAAACAAATACGGAATTGTTTCGCGTTGGCCCGCTGGAAGAGGGAACAAACAATATCGGCGAATTTCTGGCGATTGTGCATGCTTTGGCCTTTCTAAAACAAAAAAACATGAATTTACCCGTGTACTCCGACAGCGAAAATGCCTTGCTTTGGGTACGCAACAAAAAATGCAAAACCAAACTCAAAGCCTCCGAGAAAAATAAGCCGGTGTTCGCCCTTATCGCTCGTGCCGAAAAATGGCTGAATGAAAACACCTATTCTTGCCGAATCGTTAAATGGCAAACAAAGGAATGGGGCGAAATCCCAGCCGATTTCGGAAATAAACGAAAGGATAAACAATGAAATTAATGGATGATTACCACAGAAATATATGCTAATGTTATTTTGCCATTACCGTTGGCCGAATATTACACCTATCGCATTCCGCCGGAGATGCTGGTGGAAATAACGACAGGCTGTCGCGTTATCGTTCCCTTTGGAAAAAAGAAAAGCTACACGGCAATTGTTGCTTTCATGCACCGAAATCCGCCAGTCTTTTACGAAACAAAAGACATTGCCGCAGTATTGGATTCGACGCCAGTTGTCACGCAGCGGCAACTGGAACTGTGGAAATGGATTGCTGCCTATTATCAGTGTACGCTTGGCGAGGTGTATAAGGCTGCATTACCGGCAGGCTTGAAACTGGAAAGCGAAACGACCTTTGTTTGCAACCCCGACTGCGAATCAGACGATTTGCTGTCGGAAAAGGAACAGCACATCATGAACGCTTTTTTAGTCAAGGAAAAATATACGCTTGCAGAACTGGAAAAGGCTTCAGGCGTAAAAAACATCCTGCCGTCAATTAAACGCCTGCTCGAAAAGAACGCACTGTTCGTTCATGAAGAAATGCGTAACTCCTATAAAGTCAAAACAGAATCATTCATACGTCTTGCAGAAGAGTTTTCATCGGAGGAATCTATGCACCGCCTGTTCGACGAACTTTCGCGCGCACCGAAGCAGTTGCATGTATTGATGCGCTACATGGAACTTTCGAAATTCATGTCGGGAAAACCGATGGAAGTCAACAAAAAACTTTTGTCAGCCGATGCCACAGCCGTAAGTGCATTAATCAAGAAAAACATTTTCCATATTTATACGAAACAGGTTGAACGGCTGAAAGATTTTTCTGCCAACACGCCGCTGAATCCGCTGAATGATTCCCAACAGCGGGCTTACCTGGAAGTTAAGGCTTCATTTGAAAACAAAAACATCACACTGTTGCACGGGGTAACGTCGAGTGGCAAGACGGAAGTGTACATTCACCTGATTGCCGAAGTTTTACGTCAAGGACAGCAGGCGCTTTACCTGTTGCCCGAAATTGCGCTGACCACCCAGATTACCGACAGAATGAGCCGCGTTTTCGGAAACCGGCTCAACGTATACCATTCCAAATTTTCCGACAGCGAACGGGTGGAAGTCTGGAACCGGCTGATCCGTAACGAAGGCGGCGGGTTGGTGCTGGGCGTCCGTTCGTCGGTATTCCTCCCGTTCCGAGACTTGGCGCTGGTGATTGTTGACGAAGAACACGAAAATACCTACAAGCAGTTCGACCCAGCTCCGCGCTATCATGCACGGAACACCGTTCTGGTGCTGGCCGGAATGTTTGGCGCTAAAACGCTGCTCGGTTCGGCCACTCCGTCGGTCGAAAGTTATTTTCACGCCAAATCGGGCAAATACGGGCTGGTAGAAATGAATCAACGTTTCGACGATATGCCGTTGCCAGACATCGAAGTGGTGGATACCGGCTTGCTGTACAAGCGCAAACAAATGGTATCGCATTTTTCGCCATCCCTGCTGGCTAAAATAAAAGACGCGCTCGAATCGAACGAACAGGTAATTTTGTTCCAAAACAGACGAGGCTTTGCGCCTGTAATAGAATGCAAACTGTGCGCCTGGACGCCGAAATGCCGAAATTGCGACGTTTCGCTCACCTATCACAAACACAGCGAGCAATTGACTTGCCATTATTGCGGATACGCCGAAAATGTGCAACAAATTTGTCCTGCCTGCGGAAATCAATCGTTGATCATGCACGGATTCGGTACGGAAAAAATCGAAGAAGAAATAGCTGCACTTTTCCCGCAGGCTGTCATTGCCCGGATGGATTTGGATACCGCTCGCACACGCACCTCCTACACGCGGCTCATTGCCGATTTTGAATCGGGTAAAACAAATATCCTGATTGGTACGCAAATGGTATCGAAAGGATTGGATTTCGACCACGTGAGCATTGTTGGTATTCTGAACGCAGATACGATGATTAACTATCCCGATTTCCGTGCGCATGAACGGGCGTTTCAGCTGATGGCGCAAGTAGCCGGACGCGCTGGACGAAAAAACAAACGCGGCCTGGTGGTATTACAGACAAGTAATCCGCAACATGCGATCATCCAGAAAGTACAACAAAACGATTACCCGGCGATGTTCAACGAACAAATTGCTGAACGGAAAATGTTCCGCTATCCTCCGTTTACCCGATTGATTTACATCATCATCAAACATCGCGAACAGTCTGTTACCGAGCGGGCGGCAACTTTGCTGGCAATCGGGTTGCGCCGGATTTTCGGTAATCGGATTTTAGGCCCCGACCGCCCTGTCGTAGAACGAATTCAAGCGCTTTTCATCCGAAAAATTGTACTGAAGGTTGAAGTTACTGCCAATATGGACAAAGTCAAGGAAATTCTCAACCATCAACGACTCGAAATCCTGAAAATTGCTGAAATGAAGTCGGTTTATATCTATTATGATGTAGATCCGATGTAGCATTCCTTTTTCTTTATTTCGTTCTATTTTATAAATTTTTATTCTGGGAAAGTTTTATAATTCAAAACCACTTTGTATCTTTGCATCAAATAAACGACAAATGAGGATTGTATCGCACAAGAGACTGAACGACTTTTATGAACAGAAAGGACGTGAAGATTCTCGCGTTGCCCTATCACGTTGGTATCACGCCGCGTTGAAAGCCGAATGGAAAAGCCTTTCGGATATAAAAGTAGAATTTCCGGCAACTGATTACACAGGACACCAGCACTATGTTTTCAACATAAAAGGCAACAAATACAGGCTCGTTGTCGTTATAAAATTCACAATGGGATATATCTTTATCCGATTTGTGGGAACGCATGAGGAATACGATACGATAGATTGTTCAATTATATAAAATTAACGAAGCATGGACAATATAACAAAAGAACAGTACGAATTTGCGCTTGCAAAGGTTGAGGAACTCCTGCCTTTGGTTGATGATAACACGCCCGCCAATGACAAAATAACATTGGAACTTAGCGTTATGTCGGATATTGTGATAGCTTACGAAAAATTGCATCATCCGATTGAAAAGCCGACAGTTTCGGAACTCATCAAACTGTCTTTGGAAGAAAAGGGAATCACACAGCGGGAATTGGCAAACAACATCGGCGTAAGCCCCTCCCGCGTAAATGACTATATCTCCGGTCGCTCCGATCCGACCTTGAAAATAGCCCGGCAATTATGTATGGTGTTAAACATATCGCCGTCGGCGATGCTGGGGGTGTAAGGGATGTGGAAGCGTTAGGAATTAAGAATTAGGAATTAATGATTAATGCATACTCGAAGACACTAAATAACTTATAACTTGCACTGTTCGGGTGAATTTCTAATTTACCTTTTTTCATGTTTATAGCGTTTTTTCAGACAGTAACAAAACGGCGGCTTTACCATCACAAGTAAAGCCGCCAGTTTTTACCCTGACGTCAGGCTTTTTTACCCAAACTTCGGGGTCGCCGACCCAAAATTTTGGGTCACTCTACCCAAACGTTGGGGTCATCCGACCCAAAATTTTGGGTCACTCTACCCAAACGTTGGGGTCATCCTACCCCAACGTTGGGGTCATCCTACCCAAACGTTGTGGTTTTTTACCCAAACGTTTATTAGTGATCAGTGAGCAGTGGTTAGTGATTAATAACCACTCATCATTAATTCCTGACGTTTGCCTGTTTTTACCCAAATGTTTATTCGTGAGCAGTGATTAATGATTAGTGATTAATAACCACTAATCATTAATCATTAACCACTAATCATTAATCACTAACCACTACCACTAATCACGTTTTTTGTTTGTTTTCAGTTCACACAATATTATTCTGTTTTTTAAGTTTTATATTAAATAAACAGCAAAAATCCTGATGCAAAAAAACAAACGCGCATGCCAAGCATTTATGATACACGCCAAAAATTAAAAATACTGTTTCTGTTTCTGGCTTTATTGATAGCCTGCATTTTTCTATATGTATCGCACCGGCTGGTAAACGACTTGTCGGCGGAAGAACGTAACAAGGTGGAAATTTGGGCTGAAGCCGTCCGCTCCTTCCTTCGCGCCGACCCTGACGCAGAACTTTCTACCCTCACGTTGAGCGTGATTGAAAGCAACAATACAATTCCGGTGATGTTGCTGGACGAAAGCGACAACATCATCATTTCAAGAAACATTCCCGAACTTGTGGCCGATAACCTGAAACCCGACATTGCAGAAAAAATTGTTGCCAAATTCAAGAAAAAAAACCGGCACATTCCGGTCGTGATTGGCGAAAGCGCTCAACATCTGTATTATGATGACTCGGTTTTGCTGAAACAGCTGTCAATTTTTCCGTTTATAGAACTGCTGGCTATCAGCGTTTTTTTCATCATCGCAGTGCTGGCTCTTGCAAGCACAAAAAAAGCGGAACAGAATCAGGTGTGGGTGGGCTTGTCAAAGGAAACTGCACATCAACTGGGAACGCCGATTTCGTCGCTCATGGCTTGGGAAACGCTGCTCAAAGAGCGTTACAAAAACGATAAACTTCTTGACGAAATGGGGAGAGATATCCACCGTTTGAATACTATCGCCGAACGATTCTCGAAAATTGGCTCTAAACCGGAACTGAAAAAAACGAAATTACAGGAAGTTATTCAAAAAACAGTAACCTACATGTCGCAACGGATTTCCGGCAAAATCCACATAGCCGTGCATTTTCCCAAGAAAGCTGTTTACGTGATGACCAGTGCGCCTCTCTTTGAATGGGTTATGGAAAATCTGTTTAAAAACGCAGTCGACGCTATGACCGGAGGAAAAGGCAACATTACTGTCAGCCTGTCCTGTGTCGACACAAAAGCTGTCGTTCATGTGGCCGATACCGGAAAAGGATTGCCCAAAAACAAATTTAAAACAATATTCAACCCCGGCTATACGACTAAGGAAAGGGGTTGGGGATTAGGCCTTTCGCTGGCTAAACGCATTATCGAAGATTATCATTCGGGGAAAATTTACGTCAGCGGCTCTGAATTGAATCAGGGCACAACTTTTTGCATCGAACTTTCAATATGTCAATCATAAACAGATGAAAACAAAAACGATAGATTCCATGTTGGCGGCGCTTATGCACATGCAAAACCTGACGGTGGAAACAAAAAAAACGGAGATTCTTTCGCCGACTTTTTTTGAACAGATGGAAAAGAATCTGCTTGCCGTCCTGCGCAGTTTCTATGCACTGCGAGCAATGGACGAACAACTTGAAACACTGCCAAAACAACCAGAATTGCCTGACACACAGCCAAAAACTGTTGCTAAACCTTTGAACAATGACATTCGTAACTGCTTTAGCCTGAATGACAAATTTTTGTTTCTTCGGGAATTATTCAACGGAAATACAACTAAAATGAATCTCGTTATAGACAACCTGAATGCCAAATCTTCGCCAAACGAGTGCCGTGAGTATATGGAATCGCTGGGATGGAGTTTTGAAAATCAAACTGTAACGGAATTGTGGACATGTGTTGAACGCCGATTTGAAAAATGATCCATGGGTAAGTTATTCATCATACCAACGCCGGTAGGCAATCTCGAAGACATGACTTTCCGTGCTGTCAGACTGTTGAAGGACGTCGATCTGATTCTGGCAGAAGATACACGAACATCCGGTATTCTGCTCAATCACTTTGAAATCAGAAACAAACTTCTTTCGCACCACAAGTTCAACGAGCATAAATCTGTCGGACAGCTCGTTGAGAGGCTGCTTGCCGGAGAAAACATTGCACTCATCTCCGACGCTGGAACGCCGGGAATTTCCGACCCGGGTTTTTTGCTTGTCCGTGCATGTATCGAAGCCGGAATTACAGTGGAATGTTTGCCCGGCGCAACGGCTTTTGTCCCGGCGCTGATTAATTCGGGACTCCCCTGCGATCGCTTCTGCTTCGAGGCTTTTCTTCCGCAAAAAAAAGGCCGAATGACGCGCCTCAACGAACTGGCTGACGAAAACCGCACGATGGTCTTTTATGAATCACCTTTTCGCCTGTCTAAAACACTGATGCAGTTTGCTGATATTTTCGGCCAAGACCGGAAAGCCAGCGTTTCCCGTGAAATATCCAAATTCCACGAAGAAACGGTCAGGGGAACTCTCTCGGATTTAATCGCTCTTTTCGCAGAAAAAAAAACAAAAGGGGAAATCGTGATTGTTGTTTCGGGGAAAAATTAAGGCTGAAAGCCTTTCAATCAATAGCGTGGGGCAACGCCCCACGAGACGGAATATACCTCCGGACACAAGCCCTGAAAGGGCGTAATCAATGTAATATAAATGTTATTATAAGTTG
>JAITHZ010000176.1 GCA_031279795.1 Bacteroidales bacterium | reverse complement strand
TCTTAATTCTTAATTCCTAATTCCTAATTCCTAATTCTTAATCAGCCAGCCAGTGTAAGCAAGCGCAATGCCGAATGTATTTTCGTTGTTATAATTTCCACTACC
This sequence comes from Bacteroidales bacterium, assembly GCA_031279795.1. Classification (GTDB taxonomy): domain Bacteria; phylum Bacteroidota; class Bacteroidia; order Bacteroidales; family WRGA01; genus WRGA01. Next base: position 3,205 of record JAITHZ010000176.1, on the reverse strand, counting down.
CAGCCGACGCATGGAATAGTCGGCTTTCAGTACCATATTCGGAAGAATGTTGTAATTCAGTCCGAAAGTGATGACATTACGGCGATTAATCGGCATTTCCGCCATACCCTCCTCCATTTTTTCTGCGCAGTTGTAATATTCGTATCGAATAAAAGGCATCAGTTTTTCTTTCGTTGGAAAAAATGAAAGAATGTTATAACCAGCTTCAGCAGAATAAGATACAGCATTTTTGGCTACCGGAGTACGCGGGAAATTAGTATTTTTCGAAATAGTCCGGTTAATAGACGACAACTGTTTCGAATCGCCAAGATTACCATAAATGAAGTTTGCACGAACAATCAGGTTTTTCGATCCGTATTGAGCGTCAAAAGAGGCAATTGAAACAGGCGCTTTAATCAGAGTTGTTTTTTCGGGTTTGGTGGCGTTTTTTGCCGTGTTATTGAAATATCCGGACATTCCCAGTCTCAGATTGCGAATTCCGGAATATTCTACTCGTCCGGCAAATGCAGGACTTGTCATGACAGAAGTTTCAAACATGCTCTGTTTACCTTCGCGAATCCAGTTAATCGAAGAGAAAGCATTGGGATCAAGGCCGTTTATCATCATCACTTCGTAGCGGAAGCCAGCGGCGTAGCCCAAGATGGAAATTCCGGTTTCGTGCCATGTACAGGGCAAAATGGTCATCTCGCCTTCAGGACGGGAAGTTCCAAAAAAGAAAATGGGTTCATGATGCGCATTTGTCAATCCGACAGGCACAATCATGTGGCCGACACGAATATTTAAAGCGTTGCAGAAACGTTTCGTAATGTGAAACTGCTCCAGCGTTACTTCACCACCTTTTTCGATTTCCATTTCGTACTCGCCGCCCTCCTCGTATTCCAGTTCCATTGCAGCTCCTGTACCGCCGTATTCAAATTCCACTTCGGTACTCAGCACAATATCGTCACGAAACTTGTAGTCAAACGCAAAAATGGTGCGGGGCAACGAGACGTACGACCGGTTGTCGGGTTGAGCGCCGTTCGGATCCTTGTAACGGTCGGCGCCATAATTGAAATGTTGAAAAAGAATTTCACCATAACCACCAAAACGGTAACGGTTGAAATCCCATTCGATTGGAATTTTTTTCTCCTGTGCAACTATTGCGGCAGCAAAAAAGCAACAAAACAAAATAAATAAATGTACTTTTTTCATTGATTCGTTGAATAATTATTTTATCGGATGCAAAGGTAAAGCTACAGTTGCATGCCAACAATCACTAATTGTTACCATTTTTTCAGTTCTTTTGATTGAATTTTCAAAAATAATTCATCATTTCTAATGAGATGGTGCGGTTGCCTTTGCTTGTGTTATTGCAAAATGAAAAAGATTTTGTAATTTTGCGCTTTCAAAAAAACAAAAAACAAAAATATAATGCAAAAAACTCCGCAATTATATATTATTTCAGGTTGTAACGGCGCAGGAAAAACCACTGCTTCTTTTACAATTTTACCTAAAATATTAGATTGTAAAGAGTTTGTTAATGCAGATGAAATTGCACGCGGATTGTCGCCGTTTCAGCCTGAGAAAGTGGCGATTGAGGCAGGAAAAATTATGTTACGCAGAATAGATGAATTGTCAAAAGAAAAAACTAACTTTGCAATTGAAACGACATTAGCATCGAAGACATACAAAAATACGATTTTGTCAGCAAAAACAAACGGTTATAACGTTACTTTGGTCTACTTTTGGCTCAATAGTGTGGAATTGGCAAATGAAAGGGTAAAAACTCGAGTAAAGGAAGGCGGGCATAATATTGACAGCAAGGTAATTAACCGCCGATATTTTGCAGGAATAAAAAATCTTTTTGATATTTATTTGCCAATTGTTGATATGGCAATAATTTATGACAATTCAACTATAAAACACGTTTTTGTGGCAGAAAAAGAAATTGAAAAAGATATAAAGATAATTGACAATAAGATATTTAATAAAATTTTAGAATGTTATGACAGCACAGGAACGAAATGATATTAAACTGAAAATAATCAAAGGACTTGAACTCAATTATAAACGTTTAATTGAAGAAAAACGAGCCAAAAATCAATTTTTTGTAGTTATGCGTAACGATAAAATTGAGTATGTGAAACTGTGAAAAAATGAAATTCAAAAAAAATTTCATCTATTTGCTCTTACTGACAATCACTATGCTGGCTGTTGCTACTTTTCTCGAAAAGCTATATGGCAGCGCTTTTGTATACAAACACGTTTACGGAGCATGGTATTTTACGGTTCTTTGGGCAATATTGGCGCTTGCATGCCTGTTCAGGATAATTAAAGGACATATTTACCGCAATATTCCCTTGTGCTTGTTACATTTATCATTCATTATCATTCTGTTAGGCGCATTTTTAACCAAGACGACTTCTATGCATGGTTATATCATCTTAAATAGCGGCGTTGAAAACCGTCAATGTTGGATTGACGACGGCGCACTTTCCGTTCAGTTGCCTTTTTCTATGATGCTGGATTCATTTTATATCGCAACTTATCCGGGTACGAATGCACCGGCCGATTATGTTTCCTGCGTTACGGTGCAGAATGGCGAGAAAACGCTTTCGGTTTCCATTTCAATGAACAGTATTTTCACTTGCGACGGTTACCGTTTTTACCAGACATCGTACGAAAATGATTTAAAAACGAGCGTTTTAAGTATCAATCGCGATGTGTTGGGAATACCCTTCACCTATTCTGGATATGCATTGTTTGCCCTGAGTATGTGCTGGTTGCTGTGTTCGCCCAAAAACAGATTCCGGAAATTGTTGCAACATCCGCTGCTGAAAAAAGCGTTTGCTGTATTGCTGTTTTTTACACCGTTGATGCTTCCGGCACAAACCATGAGTTCCGACAGCCTGACTGTCAGTCGAAAACATGCCAACGAATTTGCCCGCCTCTGGATGCTTTATGACGGACGAATTACGCCAGTAGCTACTTTTGCTCAAGATTTTACACAGAAAATTGCAGGGAAAAAAACATTTGCTGGCTTAAATGCCAACCAGTTTATGCTTTCGATGTTATTTTTTCCTCAAAAATGGCAGCGCGTCGCACTTTTTGAAATAAGCAACCCAGAACTGAAATTGTTGCTGAATGCACAACAGGAAAAAGCAGCCTGGATTGATTTTTTCGATGAAAATGGCAACTATAAATTGATGCCATTTTGGAATGAACT
>JAITHZ010000392.1 GCA_031279795.1 Bacteroidales bacterium | reverse complement strand
CCATGAAGCAAATACGCGATCGCCATTATTACGAAAAATATTTGGACAAAGGCAAAGCCATTGTTTTGATGGGACTGGCCTTTTCGGGAAAGGATGTAGCTTGCAGAATGGAAGATGTTATTATTAATAAAAATGAATAAAAAGATTATGGAAAAATTAACATTAAAAGACTGGTTTTTTGCGGTAAGTCCGTGGTCTTATCCAGTTTCGGCATCGCCAGCAATCATAGCATTGCTGTACACGATGTGGGTACATCCTGAAAGCATTGACAACTGGCCGCTCGGGGTACTGGCTGTTGCTGGTGCAATTATTTTTCATTCAGGTGGTAACCTGATCAGCGACTATCACGACTTTAGAACAGGTGTAGATCAAGCTGGAAACGGAGCAAAGGATTCGCTCACAAGCGGACGTTTTACCCCGAAACAAATCCTGTATTTCGGATGGAGTTTTATTTTATTGGGGGCGCTGCTGGGAGTAGTGTTGGCATATCAGAGCGGTGCAAATCTGCTTTGGGTTGGAATTTTTGGCGGGACAGGCGCCGTTTTTTATTACATGTTGAAAGCAAAAGCTTTGGGTGATTTGCTGATTTTTCTGATTTTTGGTCCCATTATCATGACGGGGGTTGGATTTGTGATGCTGGGTTATTACGACTGGCGACTGATTCTGGTTTCCCTTCCAGTTGCATTTATCACTGTCGATGTGCTGCACAGTAACAATACACGGGATATTCAGCGCGACAGTGAAGCAGGATTAATTACATTTGCTAAGATTTTAGGTATTAAAAGTTCAATATTTTACTATTGCCTGTTGATTTTTTGCGTTTATGCGAGTGTCATTGTGATGGGTGCGCTCAAAATCTTACCACTGTGGACGTTGATTACGCTGATTACCATTCCCGTAGCCCTGCGCAACTGTCGGATGATAATGCAGATAAAAGAGAATGACGTTACGCCAATCAATACACTTGATATTTCAACAGCTCAATTGCAGTTATTGTTCAGCATTTCGATGCTCCTGGCTTTAATTTTAACATTGGTGATATGAAACTGTTGTTTTCCATTGTAATTGCCGCAGCATTGTGGTTTCTGATGTTTTCGCCATGGACGGTTCATCTTGTGAATTTCTGGCTTACGATGTCGGTGTCGGCAGTCATTTTGATTTTGCTAAGCGCATATTTGGGCAAAAATTTCAGGAAACAGTTTAGTTTCAATGGAAAGGATGTGTGCATTGGAATCGTTTCGGCAGCCGTTTTATGGGGTGTTTTTTATATTGGCGACTGGCTTTCGACGTTGATGTTCAATTTTGCAAAACCGCAAGTATCACTCATTTATGGCATGAAAGAAGGAGAGAATCCCCTCGCTTTGGCAATTTTGCTGTTGTTGTTGATAGGCCCTGCCGAAGAACTTTTCTGGCGAGGATTTATTCAGCGAAAATTCAGCGAAAAATTCGGTGCGTGGATTGCTTTTTTTGCAACTGCGGCAATTTACGCACTGGTGCACATCTGGTCATTCAACTTCATGCTGGTCATGGCTGCTTTGGTTTGCGGCGGTTTTTGGGGATTGCTCTACAAGTGGAATAAAAACATACTGACGCTGGTCATTTCTCATGCTTTATGGGATGTGGCTGTGTTTGTGGTATTTCCGATTATGTAAGGCGTCACGCTGATTTTCACTGAACGGTACAAATCTGATTTTCAGAAAAAAACAAAAAACTACGAGTGTTCACTTTTCGGTAGTTTTCCGTAAAATGTACACTCGCAGTTTTGCAGCTAACTTAAGGATTCTGTCTTATTTGTTGTCCAAGTCGGGCACAATCAGTTTGTAGCCTTTTCCGTGAATATTGATAATTTCAATATCAGGATCTGCTTTCAGATGTTTACGCAGTTTGGTAATGTAAACGTCCATGCTGCGGGCATTGAAATAGTTGTCATCAATCCAGATGGATTTCAACGCGTAATTGCGTTCGAGGATTTCGTTTGCATGCATGCACAGGAGCGACAGCAATTCCGATTCTTTCGTTGTCAGTTTTGTTGTCTGATCGTCGATAAGCAGCAACTGTTTTTGCGTATCAAAAGTGAATTTGCCAATTTTGTAGCTGGTAGCTTCTTTGCCTTTTTTTCCTTTTACGCGGCGAAGTATTGCTTCGATGCGGAACAGGAGTTCTTCCATGCTGAACGGTTTGGTGAGATAGTCGTCGGCGCCGATTTTGAAACCTTCGAGTACATCTTCCTTCAACGATTTGGCTGTCAAGAAAATAATCGGCACTTCGCTATTGACGACACGGATTTCCTGCGCCAGCGTCAAGCCGTCTTTTTTCGGCATCATCACGTCCAATACGCACAAGTCGTAGTTGGTTTTCAGAAATGATTTGTACCCTGCATCACCGTCCGGCAGTAAATCAACCAGATAGCCTTTTGCCTGCAAATACTCTCTCAATAACATGCCAAGATTCTCGTCATCTTCGCATAACATAATGTTCATCTTTTCTTCCATAATTTTCATTTTTTAGTTTGTGGTAAAGTAATAATAAATTTTGTTCCAATGTTAAATTCACTCTCAACCCTGATGTTTCCATTCAGGTCTTGAACGATTTTTTTTACGTAAGCCAGCCCCAATCCAAATCCTTTGACATCGTGGAGGTTACCTGTTGAGACGCGATAAAAGCGTTCAAATATTTTTTTTAAATTTTCTTTTTTTATTCCTATTCCATTATCATGTATGGAAATCAAAATTTTGTCGGCTTCGTTCCATGTTTTTACGCCCAATACGGGAGGTTCAGAAGGTTTCCGATATTTTACTGCATTATCCAGTAAATTGAATATGACGTTGGTAAAGTGCATTTCGTCGATGGTGGCATAAGGGTTGACGGCAGTCAGTTCCGAATTTATTTTCCCGCCAAAATTTTGTATTTTCAGGGCAAATGTCCCAACGACGCCTGTTATCAGGTGGTTGATGTCGAGTGTTCTGAATTTCAATGTATTGGTTTTTTTGTCGAATAGCGACATCTGCAAAACTTTATCTACCTGAAAGCTAAGCCGTTTCGTTTCGTCATGGATAACGCTTGATATGTGGTTGAACATTTCCGGTGTTTTGGACACGGCCGAATCTTTCAGCATTTGCGAAGCCAGAGAAATGGTTGAAATCGGCGTTTTAAATTCGTGTGTCATGTTGTTGATGAAGCTGTTTTTCATCTCTGTCAGGCGTTTTTGCCGGAATGCCATGCTCGCCGTTATGACGAACGTTACCAGCAGGACAAGAGTGAATGCCAGTGATGGTACCATAAATGTCAAAGAGCTGTTGATGTAGTCTTTTCGAGTTGGAAAAACAACGTCAAGGTAATTCAGCCGGTTCGGAGGGTCGTTTATGAACAGAATCTGCGTAAAGTGTTCTTTTGTTTGCCAATTATCGTAATCATCTGATTTATTGATAATTTCTCCGTTACTATTAATAATGGCGTATGAAAACGGGATGTTCAGTCCTTCATGAATCAATTCTGCTTTGATAAAGCCATCCAGTTTTTTATAGTCAATTCGTTCGTTTATTGGCTTTTGAGATGATTGCGACAGCATATCCAACGCTACATCTTCTATTACTTCTTTTTGATACAAATATCTCTTTTGCAGGTTTTCCTGAAATTCTTTCGATGCCGAGGCGATATCTCCCCGTTTTTTGGGTGGCGTAATTTTCGGTTCGATAGTTTGCGAACTGTATGATTGAATGTCCATCAGCGCAATTGGCGTTCCGTCGGGCGCGGTCATGGTAATCTTTTGCCGGTCGTTATGTACTATTTCCTGTGATTCAGTTTTTTGCATGCTGTATAATGAACTGCGCCGTTTTGACATTTCGTTGGTCAGTGCGTTACGCGCTTCTTCGTATTCCAGGTTTTTGGATACTTGGTAGAGAACCCGTTTTACGGATTCCTCAAATTGAGCGCTTCGCATTTCTGTCATTGTACTCACATAAAACAGTTGCAAATACAGCAATCCTCCGAATGCAGCCGCCATAATGAGAACCAATAACCAGATCGTTGACTTTTTCATACTTTATTATACTTTCATGCTTTGTTAGATTGAAAAAAATTATCTGCAACTATTTCTGCAATTTCTGTAATATTAATCGGATTAACACTACAATATAATCTTCTTTTAAATTAACAAACTCATCATTCTTCCATTTTTATAAATAATTATCTAACCATATTCCAATTCGTTTTGTTCGTTTTGCCTGTTCGAACAACAAATCTAACTATATAACGAATAAAAGCAGTAATTTGTTTTCGTTTAATTCATTTTTTCATGCAAAAAAATACAAAAATAATTCTAAAATATATTAACACGGCATTTTCTCATGAAGGGAATCAATATTTTTTCTGTAATAAAATTTACATTCTAATCCCTTTTTAGTCAATAAAAAAAGGTGCAAAGCTATGCTACTTCGATTGATGCACAAAAATCATCATCTAATTTTTTTAAAAAAATAGAAATAGCTGGAATTCTCATTTTCACCTGAATGAATACTGAAAACAAAAAAATAAACATAGAAACGTTGTACTTTTTTACGTTTTTAGCACAACGTTCTATTGTTAATTTTCGATGTTAATTGAACACATTGGTGATTATTTAGCGGAAAATTTGTAAATGCAAGTCTGTGTATAAATTTCTCCCGGGTTCAGTCTTGTTGACGGAAAATTTACATGGTTCGGGCTATCAGGGAATTTTTGTGTTTCCAGAGCGAGAGATTCTCTGTAGTTGAATGTCTTGCCATATTTTCCGGCTATTTTACCGGTAAAGAAATTTCCGCTATAAAACTGCATACCTGGCTGGTCGGTCAGTATTTCCATCAGACGTCCGCTAACGGGTTCATACAGAGAAGCCAGCAGTTCTACGCCATCTGTTTTGCGATTGAACACCCAGTTATGGTCGTAACCTTTGCCATTTCTTAACTGGTTGTTTTCGTTGTTTATCCGGTCGCCAATGGCTGTTGGTTTTCTGAAATCGAAGGGAGTATTTTCTACCGAATCCAGTTCTCCGCTTGGTATGAGTACGCTGTCAATTGGTGTGATACTGTCGGCGTCAATGAAGAGCAAATGGTCGAGAATCGTTCCATTGCCTTCGCCTTTTAGGTTGAACAGTCCATGAAATGAAAGGTTTACGATTGTTGTAGCGTCGGTTTTGGCTGTGTACTCGACTTTGAACTCATTGGCTGGCGTGAGCGTGTAAGTCACCGTTGTTGTGAGGTTGCCCGGATAACCTTCTTCGCCGTCGGGCGAAATGTATGAAAAGCGTATTTGGTTGTCGGAAACGCTGTCCACATCCCAGACCGCCATATCAAAACCTTTCAGGCCGCCGTGCAGCGACTGGCCATTGTCGTTTAGCGGCAAGGTATAGGTAAGGCTGTCTATCGAAAATTTTCCGCCGGCAATACGGTTTGCATAGCGTCCGACAACTGGTCCTATAAACCGTTCTCCCTGGTGGTCAATGTATTCCTGAAGCGTTTTGTGGCCAAGTACAATGTCTTCGTATTTCCCATTTTTATCGGGCGTCCACAGTGAAAGCACGCGGCATCCGAAATTGGTAACCTGCATCACGATTCCCTGACCAGAGTTAAGTGTATAAAGTGAAACGGCCTTACTGTCGATAGTGTCGGTGAAATCTTCAACCTTTAATAAAGGTAAATCAGGTTGTTTGTTACATGCATACACACAAATAGTTAGCAAAAACGGATAAAAAAATTTTTTCGTTTGATTTAGTATTTAAAATTACGAAATTAATTGATTTTCTTCTTCGTACGGAATTTTTAATTCTTCGAGGATGTCAATTATTTTCAGTTTTAAGTGACCTAAATTGACACCTTCAATTTGTGTTAAGTCAATATCTATTTCCTGTTTGGTTGTTTGAAGCAATAAATGACTGAATCCAACTTTTGCTGCAACAATTTTGTTCCATGGTAATTTTCCTGCGATTTTTTGGCCTGGAATTGAATAAAGTACGTGCTTCTCGTTCATGATGAATTTCGTTCTTGGCGCTCGGATAAAATTTACTATGCCCAGCGTGAAAAACCACCCAAATACAATTACCAGTAAATAAGTAAGCGGGTCTGGCTTTTGCTTTGAGAATCCAGTGGATATCTGGAAATATGTGGCTGCCAAATAGAGCAGGCCACATGTCCCTACTATGATATAAATCATGGGTTTAGAGGGTCTGTAAGCAATATTTATTACTCTCATAAAGTCAATTTTACTAAATTGAAAAATCAGGCTGCAAATTTACATGAAATTTTAGAATTTCGTACAAAGAAATGAAAAATTTTTCAAATGAAATAACTTTAATTAATGACATGAAATAAAAACTTGGAGGTGATGTGCAAAGTATAAAAAAGCCAAATAAAATACTTTCAGATGATTAGACATTTTTTCGAAAAACAGCAAGTTCTGCGGAAAGCTCTTGATCTAATGTCTCTCGAATGCTCTCTCCCTTAGCGCTAAAAATCAAAAATCGGTCAATCAACTCAATTCACAAGTGTATTTGCAGTACGAAATTTTGCCGCGAAAATTAGTTGTATCA
>JAITHZ010000217.1 GCA_031279795.1 Bacteroidales bacterium | reverse complement strand
ATGTACGCGCACCAGAATCGGTTCATTTTCCGTCCATTTTCCTTTTATTAAAGCAATGTGTTCCATTCCATTCGATTTTTGCAGAAATGGGATCAGGCGAAAATGGCCGTACTGTGTTGGCATGTTCACTTCTTCTCCTTTTTCCACTAAGGAATCCTGCTTGAGCATGTAGGCAATTAAATCGTGTACCGTAATGATTTTCAATCCAAAACGTTCGGACAAAATTATCAGGTCTGGAAGGCGTGCCATAGAGCCGTCGTCTTTTTTGATTTCAATCAGCACGCCAGCCGGAAACAGTCCCGCCAGCCGCATCATATCAATTGCGGCTTCTGTATGGCCTGCTCTGCGGATGACGCCGCGTTTTCGTGCACGGAGCGGTGAAATATGCCCCGGACGTCCAAAATCTTCCGGTTTCGTATTGGGTTGGGTGAGAGCAAGGATCGTTTTGGCGCGGTCTTCGGCGGAAATTCCTGTCGTGCAGCCATGCAGGTAATCGATCGTAACGGTAAACGGGGTGGCGTGTACGGAGGTATTATCGCGCACCATTTGCGGCAAATCAAGTTCGTCGCAACGTTCCTCCGTCAGGGGAGCGCACAGAACGCCCCGTCCGTAAATTTCCATAAAATTAATCTTCTCTGGAGTTATCAATTGGGCGGCAGTAATAAAATCGCCTTCATTTTCGCGGTCTTCATCGTCTACAACGATAATAAGTTTGCCAGTGCGGATGTCTTCCACCGCATCCTCTATTGTATTAAATTTAAATTCGTTCATAATCAAAAACATTAATTAATTAAATTCATATCAGTAATTGCTTGCCCCAACTGTGTGCATACAGACGAAGCAAGCTGCAAATCATCTCGTGTACGTTTGTCGTAGTAACGTGCCTGCAAATACCAAGCCAAACCTAAGGGAAAAGCCAGCCCCAGCGCTTTATTCCAGCGTTTCTGCCGGAAAGGCGCAGCATTGCGTCCAAGAGGAATGATTGGCAACTGGTTAAGTAACAAAATTATTTTTGGATTTCTGGAATTGGCAAGTTCTTCAACCATAGATGTTTCTATGTTTACGATTTGGCGCAGTTTATCGTTCAGGCGCTGCATATCCCAAAATGGGAAATAGGGGGGAAAAGGACAATTCTGCAAATACATCCGGCATTCCTGCGTCAGTGTATTGGCGTCGGCAAAGGCTTTTCTGTAATCTGTTTCATAGATAATCAGTTCTTTCCGTTCGAAAGTGTTCACAGCCCGTTTGCCAAAAAGACGCTTGAAAACACCGATGTATGTGTCCACTTCCAGAATCGTGGAGTCGTTGCTGGCCTTGTAGCTAAAAAATGCGCCAAGCAAAGCCAGAATAGCCGAACTTGTCCATGTGCCTTGCCAGACAGAAATAACGCCGTCACGTGCCATTTTGTAGTTCGTATTGTCAATCACGTAATAAAACAAAAACAAAAGCAGGGAGATAACCACCGGCAATCCCAGTCCGCCTTTCCGAATAATCGCCCCCAGTGGAGCGCCAATGAAAAAGAAGATGAGACATGCCAGCGAAAAAGTGTACTTGCGATGCCATTCGATTAAATGTCGCCGCCGCGTATAGTCGTTATCCTCAATTCTGAAATTTTTACGTTCCAAATCCTGTACCATCGTTGTTGCACGGCTTTTGGCAATATCCGTCACTTCTGCCTGCTTTTTCAGCGACAGAGTATGCCGAATGCTGTCGAAAGCTGCTGCATTAATTGTAAGTTCCTGTATGGCAGAAATATCATGTTCGTTCCGTGACAAGAAATCTGTTCCTGAAAATTAGGTATATTTTTTTAAGGAGATGGCTTCTGTGCGGCGTAAACTGTCGACAAAAAGAGTCAGAGAATCAGCTGTTTGCTGCAACTGTGCCGTATTTTTACTCACATATTTATCTTTCATGAACGAATCGTCCATTCGGTTGAAATTGGCGTCGAAGGGAATCAAAATTTGCTTTTGGTCAAATATTTCTCTGCGGTAAGGAACTTTATCTTTTGCATATTGCTGTTTTTCAAGATTTCCAAACAATTCTCCTTTGTAAAGGTAGAACATCAGGGCTTGTTTGTCGTCGGTCATTTTCAGATAACCGGAATCGGCCACAATGATTGTTGCATTTTCGAAACCGTCGGTCAGCCGGTAAATCGTCAAGTCTTCCAGCAAACCGGTGGCTGGCGTTTTTTTCTTTACATATAAATTATAGCCGTCAATTTGCGAATAAAACGAGCCTACCGGAATTTCCAACTCAGGGGCTTTCCGCTTGACGGAATAAAGCAATGTGTACATTCGCTTTTGCGTTTCAGGTATGACGTGATTTTGAAACAGATACAAAGCAATGCATACAAAAATCATAAAAAAAATCAAAGGTTTCATAATACGCATCAGCGGGATGCCTGCCGATTTCATGGAAACCAATTCAAAACTTTCACCCAGATTGCCGAAAGCCATCAGTGAAGCAAACAAAATAGAAATGGGCAAAGCATTGGGGACAAGACCTATAGCAGCATAAAAAAACAATTCGGCAATAACTTTATATTCCAAACCTTTTCCGACAATTTCATCCATGTATCGCCAGATAAACTGCAATAAAAAAATAAACAGACAGATAGCAAACGTCAGAAGACATATTGGCAGGAATGTCTGTAACATAAAGGTATATAATCGTTTAACTGGAAACATGCACTAATGTACGTTTTTGAGCTGCAAAAATAATCAAAAAATTTGACTAATACAGTACGCCCAATATGCGTTTTAGTTCTTCAACCTGCGCATTCCATAAACTGACAGTGTCCTGTTTTTCTTCGGGGGAAGCAAAATCTGTGATTTCCAGAATCGTTTCCTGCGTTATTTCGTCCACTGCAATGTTAAATTCAAAATAATATTTCGTATTTTCGTCGACCCGCCAACGAAAACGGACATACCGGTTTGGTCGCACAGCTATTTGCTCGGCTTCTTCCGTCGATTTTTTCCAGTGAAAAATAAGAAAGCGTCCGTCTAATTTCACGTCGTCGGAAAACCATCCCGCCAGTCCACTTGGCGAACTCAGGTAAGGCCACAAAACACTCGGTGATACCGTATGTAAAATATACTCCAGCAGTATTTTTTCTTTTGACATATTGAATAATTTTAGTTCACGATTATTTTTTGCGCCGCAATGTAGGCAATATTTATTACACTGGTCGTAAATTTACATAAAAAAATATATATTATTATTTATTTAATATTATATCAGGAATTAATTCATACCGATGGTAAAAACGCGTCGGAATTTTCCCGTTTTTCCATTTAGATTGACATATTCAATATTTGCAATATAAATTCCTGTCGTACAATTGTTTCCATGTTCGTCTATTCCATCCCAATCAAATGAACCTGTTGTGCCTGCCAGCAAATTATTTGCAATATTTTTTATTCTGCGGCCATTGGCGTCGTATATATTGATTGTCAGCAGTTGTCCATTTTCCGAAAAACGATAATATAAAAATGGGTTCAATCCTGAGAAATGAAAAACATCTTCTGCAAGCCATATATCATCCACAGTGTCAGCAATATATGCTTGAGAATTAGGGTAGCCAGGCGTTCCGTAGCCACAGTCGGCTGATGCCGATTGCCAGTTATCCAGTTGCTGCGAAGGTAAATTGGGATGAATCCGTTCCAGCGCAATTCCTTTTTTATTGAAGATTAACTGTTGATGCATTTTATCGGAATAAGCGAATTCATCAATGATTTTGTCGTCAGCAGAAAGCAGAGTTAGATTTGCGCCGACATTGTTCAAGGCAGGTATAGCTGCTTCGACGTAATGGGCCTGTTCGTTGCATTGATAGTGTGCACAAACTTGATTTACATTTTTTGTAATTACCAGAAAATCATTCGGTTCAATGCCTTGCGGATATGACGCCAGCGGATATTTTTGCGAAATTGTTCCGTCATTTTTCCGAATAGCAAAATATGTTTGGGAGAGGTCAATGTGTTTCGCCGAACGATTGTAAATCTCAACATATTCATCTCCATTAAACATAATTTCATTGATAACTAAATCCAAAGGTACAGGTGATGAAAGTGCATTTAAGTTGTTTTCGATATGTTCATCCATAATAGAAATATGTATATCGCTGAAATAAAACAATTTAGCTCGTGTAACTGTATATGTGCACAAAATACCGGCATAAGCGCTTTTCACCGGAAAATAATCGGAAGTTTCGCCTTCATTCACAAAATCCTCCTCGCCATACAATCGGGAAAATAGTTGCCATTCTCCTTTTAATGAACATGCTACATATAGTTGTACATCAACTGCAGGCAAATCTAACCGTTTGGCAATCCCATCAATCAGTTTTGTTGAGCGGTTAGCAGTTTTGCGGTACAGGCAAATATTATCGGACGAATAACCGACTCGTACGAAGTATGCATTACTTGCTTCTGTAAGTGAGTCGTTGTCAGTGCATAAAAAAATATCGACGTAATTGCTTGATGAAGGATTAAACATCAGTTTCACAGATATTTCCCATTGTGTATTCAATTGGCGCGACGATGTTTTGCTAATGAATGATTTTCCGCCTACAGTTGCGTTCAGCTGAATTGAATCGTTGTTGTGAAAACGGAAATTGACGGTGTTTCCCTGCCATTCGTTAGCCAGTGTTTTGGAAAATAATGACATCAATGTTA
>JAITHZ010000278.1 GCA_031279795.1 Bacteroidales bacterium | reverse complement strand
GCAAAAAATAAAATGATCAACTCTATCCGTATCGGAATGCAGCTCTCCTCCATGCTGCCCCGTAGCGAAACCCCCGAACATACTTCCGGCTATGAAGGCTTTTATCATTTAACATCTTTTCATGGAACAGTCGAAGAAACCGTGCTTTCCTACATCATTCGCGACCACGACAGAGACCGGTTTGAACGACGGAAAAAGGAAATCTCACACCTTGTAAACAAAATTAATGCAGAATTTGGAAAAGTCGCGTTCATCGAACTCAACGACCAATATTATAATATGAAGGAAAAAATAGAACCACTTCCACACATTATTAAATATGCAACCAACGCCATGCGAGAATTGTCGATTACACCAGTACTGAAACCGATTCGGGGTGGAACTGACGGCGCTCAGCTGTCATATAAAGGTTTGCCATGTCCAAATATTTTTACAGGCGGCGTTAATTTCCACGGACGGTATGAGTTTCTGCCCATCCAGTCAATGGACAAAGCAACACAAGTGATTGTCCGCATTATTGTAAATGTAGCCAAAAACAAATTAAAATCGGATTGAAGACAACTATATTGAAAAAACTAATTATGAAAAAAACGCCATTTACCGACATTCACATATCTCTGGGAGCAAGGATGCATGAATTTGTCGGCTACAACATGCCGATTGAATATTCGGGCATTTTTGATGAACACCAAACGGTATGCAAAAGTGTCGGCATATTTGATGTTTCGCACATGGGAGAATTTTGGGTGAAAGGTACCCATGCCCTTCCCTTTCTGCAAAAAATAACCTCAAACGATGTGTCCAGCCTCCCGCAGGGAAAAGCGCAATATTCCTGCTTTCTGAATGAAAAAGGGGGCATCGTCGATGATCTGCTGGTTTATCATTACGAACAGGAAAAATATTTTCTGGTAGTCAATGCAGCCAATATCGAAAAAGACTGGGAATTTTGTACAAAACACAATACCGAAGGAGCCATATTAGAAAACGCCTCCGACAACATCGCCCAGTTGGCCGTGCAAGGACCGATGGCACAGACAATATTACAGCAACTGACAACATGCGACCTCACGGCTGTTCCATATTACGGATTTGTAACAGGCGAAATTGGCGGCGAAAAAGATGTAATCATCTCCCGTACAGGCTATACCGGAGCCGGAGGATTTGAACTGTATTTTTATCCTTCTTCAGCGATTGCTATATGGAATGCTGTTTTCGCCGCCGGAAAACCGTTCGGCATCAAACCTGCCGGACTTGGCTCCCGCGATACTTTGCGCCTTGAAATGGGTTACTGTCTGTACGGCAATGAGTTGAACGAAACAATAACACCTCTTGAAGCAGGATTAGGATGGATAACCAAATTTGTCGAAGGCAAAAACTTTCTCGGACGGGAAGCGCTTGAACATCAACGTAACGAAGGCGTCAAGCGTAAGCTGATCGCTCTGGAACTGATCGAAAAAGGTATTCCGCGCAACGGCTACCAAGTGGTTGGCAAAAGCGCTGCAATACAGGAAAGCATCGGCCATGTAACGTCGGGCGCCTTATCGCCCCTCACAAAGAAAGGAATAGCCTTGGCTTATATCCAGACCAACAGACTGGATACAGAACTTTCCATCATTATTCGAGATAAAATGTTGAAAGCTGCAATTGCCAAATTACCATTCAGACCAAAATCATAACACTATGCCCCAAATAGATATCTGTCCTTCGCCCGTATTGTATCCGGCCTACCATAATCCCAACGCTATTGTTGTTGTTGTTGATGTTTTCCGCGCAACAAGTTCCATGTGTATCGCCTTTGCCAATGGTGCAAAAAGCATAATCCCTGTCGAAACCGTCGAAGAAGCCAGAAAATACAAGAAAAAAGGCTACCTGGTTGCAGCCGAACGCGATGTGGTCAAGTGCGATTTTGCTGATTTTGGTAACTCTCCTTACGATTTCTCCGCCATAAAGGTAGATGGAAATCAATTGATTTATACAACAACCAACGGCACGCGTGCCATACTGGCAGCAACTGGCAGCAACGAAATTCTGATAGGCTCTTTCCTCAATCTGTCGGCTGTCGCATTTTATTGCCTGAAAAAAGGAGGAGACATCCTCGTCCTTTGCGCCGGATGGAATGGACAACTGAACATGGAAGATACACTGTATGGCGGCGCACTGGCTAATCTTGTGAAAAATTGCAACTACGAGACCAAAAGCGATACAGTAACAATGGCCATTGAAATATGGAACAGAGCGCAACCAGATATTCGACAATATGTATCCAACAGCGAACATGTTGCTCGATTACAGGCAACAAACCAGGGAAGAGATATCGCTTTTTGTCTGCAGCAAAACTTAGTTAAACTAATACCAAGGTATGTTAATGGTCAAATTAGCTGTTAAAATATACAATAAAACACATCGACTGTCGTTTTCAGTTGAGAAAATAAATAAAACAGGTATGAAACGACCAATGAACATGCAAACCTTATATAACCTAATCAAGAATAAAAGAAATGTGTATGAATTATAAATTTATCATCTGTTTATTTCTTCTGGCAGGAATATATTCGTGTCAATCGCCAAAGAACATTGCATATTTTCAAGACATAAAGTCTGCGTCCCAATCAGAACTGGACAGTATGTACGCTCGGTACAGCGCCCGAATATGCCCCGACGACCAGTTGGGCATTATTGTTTCGAGCAAAAATCTGGCAGCCGTAGCCCCGTACAACTTGCCGGCAGTGTCGTTCATGTCACCCAGTACCCTAACTACGGTAAGCGGTAGAGAAAACACACCAGTCATGCCGTCGGCTAACCAGCCATATCTCGTTGATTCAGAAGGCTACATTCAATTTCCTGTTTTGGGACGTATCAAGCTGGGAGGCCTCACCAAAAAGGAAGCGGTGAAACTGCTGGAAACCTTGATTTCCGAAGATGTAAAAGAACCAATTGTTACCATACAACACATGAATTTCAAAGTTTCCGTTTTGGGAGAAGTCCTCAGGCCCGGCCCATTTTTCCTGACTAACGACCGGATTTCTATTCTGGACGCTGTTGCCTTAGCCGGCGACTTGACCATATACGGTCAACGGGAAAACGTGCTGCTAATTCGCGACAACAACGGTCAAAAAGTATTCCACTACTTCGATCTGACAAAATCTGACATCTTTAAATCACCATTTTTTTATCTGCAACAAAATGATGTCATTTACATTGAACCCAACAAATCGCGAAAAAGGACAACAAGATACAATCAGGCCGACCAGTACAATATCTCGGTCGCATCTACAATACTAAGCGGAATATCCGTATTCGTTGCACTATTTGTTAGTGTTAGAAAGTAATTAGTAATTAATCTGTTTTTGATAAACTAAAAGATGAATACACCTCAGAAAAAAATACACAACGAGAAAAAAAATACTGAAATAGTTGATATAGAGGAAATTGCAGCATATCTAAAATATTGGAAATGGTTTGTTGCGTCCGTGTTTGTAGCGCTTACAATGGCATTCTTGTATCTGAAAACAACACCTCCGACCTACGAAATATTTTCCAACATCTTGATTACATCGGACGAAAATAACAGCGGATCACAGGTGAGCTCTTCGCTAATGAAGAGTTTTGGGTTCGGAGGATTGTCGTCTTCCAGTAATATTGACGACGAAGTGGGTATATTGTCTTCACATACGCTGGTGAAAGAAACCGTAAAAGAATTGGGCTTATATACCTCATACCAGATCGGATTTCTGATAAAAGAAGACCTCTACAATACCTCTCCCATTATTGCCGACATCGACAAAAACATAATTGATACCATGTCGGTCGCATTTGCATTTAAATTACACGTAGACAAAGATAAAGGAATAAGATTAACCGGAAAGATTTTAAAAGAAAAAATCACACCGGTTGATATCCCAGCATTGCCATACACACTGCATACTGGTTATGGAGATATCACTTTTCGCTATTCAACCAATACGAAGGCAGTCGTCCCGAAATCTTCTTATGATTTAAGTATAACTATCATAAGCGGCGATTTGGCTACGGAAGGTTATCAGTCTAAAATTGATGTAGGAATTATCAGTAAGCGCTCAAATATCATTGCGTTATCAACAACAGACCATGTATTGCAGCGCGGCAAAGAGGTTTTGGACAAGTTGATCGAACTTTATAATATCGACGCGCTGAGCGAAAAGAACAAAGCCGCCCTGAATACCGAACACTTCATCAATGAACGATTAACGGTTCTGGTCTCCGAACTGGGGGATATTGAACGGCGAGTTGAAATTTTCAAAAAAAACAACCAGATGGTAGACGTGGTTAGTGAAGCTGGACTGTCACTCAACAGAATGGGTAAAATGAAAGACCAGATGGTCGAACTTGAAATTAAATTAAGCCTGATAAACATGATTGAAGATAACATGAAAAAACAGGCAAACAAATATGAATTACTACCTGGAGGTTTGGAAATATTGGGTGAACTGTCAACAGGAATTCAAACGTATAACGAAATATTATTGCAACGCTCTGCTTATCTGCGCGATATGAATGAGACCAATCCAACCATTCTGACATTGAACGAGCGAATTGATTTGATGCGAAAAAATATCATTACAAGCATTAGCAATGTGAAAAGCGATCTGCTTGAAGCTCGGAAGAATTGGGAAAAACAGGAAAAGGAATTACTTTCGAGGATAAGCAATATGCCAAGTCAAGAACGTGAATTTATTGATATTCAGCGACAGCAAAAATTGGTAAGAATGTTAATA
>JAITHZ010000165.1 GCA_031279795.1 Bacteroidales bacterium | reverse complement strand
CAAAGGCGTGATTATTCATTCCGGTGCAGTGATTGGTGCTGACGGTTTTGGTTTTGCGCCGAACAGTGACGAGTACAGCAAAATTCCGCAAATTGGAAATGTTGTTTTGGAAGACGGTGTTGAAATCGGGGCAAATACTTGTGTAGATAGGGCTACAATCGGTTCTACTGTGGTGAAAAAAGGTGCTAAACTCGACAACTTGATACAAGTGGCACACAATGTTGTGATTGGTGAAAACACGGTAATTGCGGCGCAGACAGGCATTGCCGGTTCTGCAAAATTAGGGAAAAATTGTATGTTCGGTGGTCAGGTCGGCATTGCAGGACATATACAAATCGCGGACGGTGTGAAAGCAGGCGCACAAGCAGGTATATCGGGCAATATTATCAAGGAAGATATTGTATTACTCGGTTCGCCTGCGATTGACGTAAGTAATTTCCGCCGAAGCGCAGCAATTTTCAAAAATTTAGAAAAACTTGTAAAAAGGGTGGATCAATTGGAAAAAAACTATGAATTGGATAACAAAAATTCAATTGCCCTGTTGAGAAATTGATTGAACGGAACGGTTTTTTTAAATTCATTCACACATTTTTCCAAAAAATTATCAGAAGAAACATCTTTCGGATCGAAAAATTTCACCAAACACAGATTCTTCAATTTCAAATATTTGGTATATTGGTTGTCTTTCGGGAAAGTTTTTGGAACAGTTTTCAGTTTATCCTCTTCGTCCAATACAAATCCTTTTGCGCTTTCGATGACATTCTCAAATTCTTCGCCTTTGGCGATAATATCTTCACGAATGCTATTGAGATAGGCAGGGTCTGTCATATGCACGCCTACTGCGAACATACATTGCGTTGGATCGATGTGCAAATAATAGCCGCCAAAGCCCGATTTTTTGCCTTTTGGACAAATATAAGCACCAAAATTGGTTTTATACGGCGACTTGTCGTGCGAAAAGCGAATATCTCTGTTGATTCTAAAAACGACATCTTTTGCCTGCAACCCAGTAACAGAAGTGTCAAATTTGGCTATTTTCACAATCAGTTTATCAACAAATTGATAATAATCCTTTTTAATAGCATTGTAACGTTCTCTATTGGCATCAAACCACTCTTTGTGGTTATTTTGTTTCAGTTCCGATAAAAAAGTGATGATATTTTTCATTATTTTTTCGCAAATTTAAGAAATTTTTAACTATTGCTTAATAAATTTTGTGCTATAATCGCCAATTTTTAACAAATATGTTCCGGGCTTTAAATCACCTACTCTGATTTTTATTGTGCTATCATCAAAGTGCAAAGTGCTATGTAATTTTCCTGTAATATCAAATATTTCCACACATTGCACATTGCACATTGCACATTGCACATTCAATTCTGCTTCTACAGGGTTTGGATAAACTTGAATTTTTGTATCGGCTACAATTTCTTCTATGCTTGTAGGTAAAGTTGGACTGCATACACTTGTAAGTTTCAAGTTACGAATTTCCCAAGTTGAAGCATAGCTTGCATCAGATTGATATACGAATACCAATTGAACATCGGATGTAAGATATTCGGCAGGAATTTCTATCTGGCCGGAGTTGAAAAAAGTCCAAGAATCGCCCACAGGCATTGTAGGCACTTCTAAAAATTGAGTGTATGTAGCATCAAATCTTGTAACACCTACAAGATGATAATTATGAAGTTTCTCGGTATTCGTTTCACCGTATTTAATGGCATGTTCAAAGAAAAAAGATGCTGACTCCATTCCGGATAAATCCAGAACAGGCGAGAGCAATACATCCAAATTCGGCATATTTCCATTAAGCGTATAACCACTTATTTTCGCCCCATAAACAGCATCACTACTCCATACTTGCTCTCCCTGTAGATTTTGCGTAACAAAACCATCAAGCCCATGTGTTAAAGTATTGGTATAATTTACAGATTGGCAAGCAGTACTGTCCCCATTTCCATTAATAGAAAAACTCAAATTTATACTTATTGCAACGTGGTCGGTTGTACTACTTGAATAATTATTCACGATGGTTGTAGATTCAATGTCTTGAAATGCAGAATTGGAAACATATTTGTCAAAGAGTTCATTACTAATAATAATGTTGTCTATGACAGGTTTTGGATAATAATACAGCGAAATAAGGTTGCTTGTAGTTCCTTTCCAATTTTGTGAATCGTCCATAAAATTTTTATAAGGCGATATTTCTCCACAACTATTGCATTGAGTGCCAACGAGATAATCGTTCAAATCGCCAATAATAACCACGTTTTTTGTGTTCCATTGGCTGCCGTCAAGCAGGGTTTTAAGAGTCGTAGAAGCAGCTAAACGGCGGTCGTAACTTGTTTCGTCCGACATTGCCTTCATGTGTAGATTGACAAAATAAACGGGCACAAGTTGGTCGCCGACAATAAAATTCATTTCATACAAAGCAGGATAACGGCCTGCAAAATTGTATGAAGTGCCAGCGGCACTCATCTGGGAAGACGACACAAAATTCATCTTTGACTTTTTGTAGATAATTCCCTGATTTTGACCGCAATTACTGTTGTTATTCGTAGAAATATTACACGCCCAAATGCTGCTGCCCATTTTCTTCACCAGGGTATCCAACGTTTTATAACTGTTGCTTGTGCCAATTTCTTGCAGGCAGAAGATATCAGCATCAACATAACTCAAAACTGTAGCAATATTGTTGATTTGTAGCGCGTCGTTGTTAGGTGCATTGTCCGGACAACTTAGCCACTCACAATTTAGTGTGGCAACTTTGAAGCTAACTGTATTTTGAGCACTGATTGTACAAAATGCCAAAGTACAAAAGCAAAGTGTGAAATATTTTGATAAATAATAGTAAGTAATTTTCATTTCGACCTTCTTTTTTACAAAATTACGAAAAAAGTTTTGATTTTTTAACAATTGTTTTACATTCAATGGTGTATATAAAATCAGAGTAGAAGTTAATACGAAAAAGAAAATAAAGGAGAAAATTAACAATTTGATAATAAAAATCCTTATTTTTTCACAAATTTAACAATGTTGCCATCAATTCTTAAAAAATAGATACCGGATTTTAAATCAACTATGTTGATTTTTGTTGTGCCGTAATCAAAGTGCAAAGTGCTATGTAATTTTCCTGTAATATCAAATATTTCCACACATTGCACATTGCACGTTGCACATTGCACATTCAACTCTATTGAAACAGGATTTGGATATATAATGAAATTTGCTGTTTCGTTTGGTATGATGGGCCAAATGTTACTGGTGTTTTCGTGATTACCGTAAAAAATCCGGATGCCGCCGCGATAGTTACCCAGCACCAAATCCGGAATACTGTCGTTATTCAAATCACCTACGGATACAGAAGAATAGCGACCTTCGTAAATCTCTTGTTGTTGGTCGTTCATATCGAATTTC
>JAITHZ010000134.1 GCA_031279795.1 Bacteroidales bacterium | reverse complement strand
GGTTCCGACCAGTTGGCAATAGGCGCATACAGTTATATGTTGAACGATATGTTTCGTTGGGACGAATTTTATAAAATTCTGGATGTTGATTGCGATTACAGCACCGGCCCCGACTGGGCTTTGGCTGATATCGGCGCAGGTAATTTTCAGGGAGCAAGTCAAATGGACCCGCTTTGGACAAAAGGATTTATCTTTGTTGGTCGAACAAATTTTGCTATGGAAGAAATTGAAAAAATGCAGAACGTGTCGCCCGAAGTGAAGAAAAACAACCTGGCTGAAATGAAATTTCTCAAAGCATTGGCGTATTTCTGGCTTGTCCGTGCTTATGGCGAATTGCCGATCATGGAACATTCGGCCGTCGTCGATAATGATTTGAACAAACCGCGTAAACCCATTAGCGAAATATATGCATACATCATTGATCTATTGCAAAACGCAGAACGTGACTTATACAAAAACACCGATGCAAAATGGCAGTCAGGACGAGCCTCTGCGGGAGCTGCTGCATCGCTTCTGGCAAAAGTGTATTTAACAATGGCTTCGGGTGCGCTCGAACAGGGAACAGTGGACGTAAAAGGGGGAATACCTTTTACGGGCAGCGGAAATTCAAAAAAATTTACCGACCCTGTGATACAGACCTTTCAAAAGGAAAAAGTGGCAGGGTACGATTTCGATCCGCACGAATATTTTGTGAATGCCCGTAACAAGGCAAAACAGATTATTGACGGTGAATATGGAAGTTATGATTTGCTCGCTTACGATGATTTATGGGCTGCCGCCTCGCGCAACAAAACCGAACATATTTTTGCCATTCAGCCGCTTCAAGGTTCCGCAGAATATGGATTGGGGGTAAGCCGCTGGTACACTGGGGTAACAGACGGTACCGAAATGATTATCGAAGGACTTTTCTACGGAATGCGCGACCACTGGTATAAACTTTTTGAGAAAAACGACGCTCGCATTGTAAAAGGCGTTATGCATCGGTGGATTAATCGCGACTATCATCAATCGTGGAACGGTGGCGCTTTTTATCCAAATAACGACGAATGGTCTATCAAAGCGCGTGGATATTTCGTTAATGGACAGGGAGATACAATCAGAATAAATCCTGCAACGGGACTGGATTACGAACTGGACCCGATGTTCAGCGACGGACGTTCATACACCAATGACAATTCCTCGCAATACATTGCATGGCAAACGAAATACTTCAACGCCACTGACCGCAGTCAGACCAAAACGGATGTTCCGTGGCCGGTACTGCGCTTCGCCGATGTGCTGCTGATTTATGCTGAAGCCGCTAACGAGGCAAACGGCGCGCCCACGCAGGATGCTCTGGATGCACTCAACAGGGTGAGAGTACGCAGCAGCGCCTCTGCCAAAACCTTGACGGGGACAGGCGCTGTTAATACGCTCGAAAGTTTCCGTTCCACCATATTGGAAGAACGCGCGCGTGAATTTGCCTGCGAAGGCGACCGCCGCTGGGACTTGATCCGCTGGGGCATTTACTTAAATGCAATGAATTCGATTGGCGGCCCCGACGAAGTTAGCATTAACAAGACCAGGCAACGCAAACACTTGCTTTTCCCAATCCCTGCCGGAGAAATGAGTTCCAATACCGCGATTACAAAAAATAATCCTGACTGGTAGTTTTAACTAATTAAAAGAATAAATACAATGAGAAATATAATAAAGATAACAAAATGGCTGTTTGTTGCTGCGGCATTTGTGGCAACGGCTTGTCAGGAAGATATTGTATCGTGGGATGATAACCTGAACGACGAAACAACGCCAGCCGGTGCACCCAAAATCGAATACATTGCCCTTGCTTCCGACACTACGAGTCTGAAGACGCACATTACCACAGGAAATCTGTCGGATATGCTGGCTATTTACGGAGAAAATCTGAGTCAGCTGCAATCGCTCTATTTCAACGATGTGGCTGTGGAGTTGAAGACGGTGTATGCGGTTAATTCTCGCATTATCGTTCCTATTCCGCGTTCATTACCTGAAGAAATAACCAACAAAATAACGGTTACAACTTCTAAAGGAACAACCGAATACGATTTTACCGTAAGCATCCCTCCATTAGTCATCACGAGTTTATTCAACGAATTTTGCTCGGCTGGCGATACGGTGGATATTGTTGGAAATAATTTCGATCTGTATGATTTAACAGTGGAAAATGCACAGGTTTCTATCAACGGCGCTAAACTTACGATACTCGACGGAACAGTTACCACTCTCAAAGTTGTAATTCCCGCAGGAACTGCCGACAATACCTCCATCACTGTCAGCAGCCCGAAAATGGACAACCCTGCAACGGTTAAATTCCGCGATTTTGGCGTTACACTGCAAAACTATGGCGACGGCGTATGGGGTGATACCCAAAAGTACCAAACAGACGGTACTCACGCTGGCGACCCGAAACCGCTGAAAGGTATTCCAATTTTCCAGCGCGTAAATGCAACGTTAGCCCAATGGAGCTGGAATGTTCCCTATGCATGGGGACTAAACTGGCCGGAATCCTACAGCGATGCTCCTCAAAATTACCAGCTCAAATTTGAAATATTGACACTGAAAAATATTTCAACAGGTGATTTCATTCTTGGAGCAACTCCCGACGGAGATGCCTACCGTTATAAGTGGAATCCTGCCGCAGGAGGTATTTCCTTTGATACTTTTGGCAAATGGAAAACCATTACTATTGAATACAGCGAACTTGCCGCAGTAGGCTGGGCGCCTCAGGCAGGACAGTGGGGCAATTTTATGATTGCTTATCAACCTACCAAAGAGGGTGAAACCATTGCTGATTTCAGCATTGCAAATGCCCGTATTGTACATAAATAATAAATTGTAAAAATGAAAAATAAACGATATGTAAAAATTTCTTTTGCAGCAGTGCTGGCATTTTTTGCCATCACGTTCTTCTCCTGCAAAGACGAGGATAAATCCATTACCGGCATCGTGCCGGAAGCAACGAGTATCACTCCAGTCGAAAACCTTCGCGCCGGAAACATTATTACCGTTAAAGGCAAAAACCTTGATCAAGTAAAGGAAGTCCGTTTCGGCGAATCGTACCTGATTGCAGCAGCAAATTTCGTGTCCCTTTCGGCAACCGAAATTCAGATCGAAATCCCAGCTGCAGCCCCAGGCGGTGAAGTTTATCTTGTTGCAAAAGACGATGTAGTTCCCAATCAGCTGGCCGGCAACATTACGATGCTCATGCCAGTCATAACCAAGGTAGAACCCGCCGAAATTGAAATTGGCGGCGAAGTGTCGGTAACGGGCACGGACTTGGATTTAATAACAAGCATTACTGTCAATAAGACGGAACTCGAAATTTTAGAAACGACTGCTGCCCTGATGCGCGTAAAATTCCCCGACAATCTTGCCACAGGCGGTTTGATGACTTTTGTAAAGGAAAACAAAGAAGAAACTGTCTATGGAACGCCAATTTCAATTCTGTTGCCAGTTGATTTCCCAGAAATCGTTTCTGCAACACCCGACCCGATAAAAATCGGACAACTGCTTACGATTGCAGGAGCAAATCTCGACCAGATTACGCAGGTATTCTTTGGCCAAATCGAAGCAACCCAGTTCGGAACACGTAATGCTTCTATGATAGAAGTTACCGTTCCCGAAGGTGTGGCAATGGGCGCGTGCGAGATAAAATTCGTTATCGAAAGCGGCGTGGAATTTACCCATACAGTTACCATCACTTCCGGCGCTCCCGAAATCACCGTTTTCCAAGGCCCTCTCGATTTAACCTGGGATACTGGAGGCCGTGCTGTTGTGCCTGCGTCGGCTTTTGCAAATGTAAGCGCAGGAGCTGTGCTGAAAATTTACTTTACCCAAAACGAAAACTGGGGACAGGCACAAATCAACGACGGCGGCTGGGCGCAAATTCCCTGGCCTGAACTGGGCGGGGCGGGTACAATCAGTAGCGATACTTACGGAGATAAAGCAGCTACAAGTCAGGAATTTATACTTACGCAAGAGATTCTTACTTTGCTCGACAGCAAAAAAGGCATCTTTGGCGACTACAGCGAAACCGAACCTGTGGCGATTATCATTCAAGGCAGCGACTGGCGAATTGACAAGATAACCATCACTGGCACAAGTGCAGGCGGCACAGGAGTTGACCCTGTCGACGACCCCGAATATGTGTTTTTTGATTTCAACGACGGGACGAAAAACTCATGGTGGGGGCAAGTAAATGTCAATAATGCTGTGGGAAGTCTGTGGGAAGGCGTGGAAAATGACTCTTCATTGAGCCTCGACGGTACACCCTACGCTCGTGTAAACAACGGCGGAGGAATGTTTTTCCGAAACGGAGCCAACAACCTGAAAACCGACGGCGTGACCCTCTCCGGCTGGGTAGTGAAACTCGACGTACGGGTAATCAGCGGTAGCGGAGCAATCCGGTTGGAATTGCAATCGGGCGGAACGCAGTACATGGCCGTTGTCAATCTGGAAGACAAAGGCGGATGGTACACCGCAACCGTTCCCTTCTCCGATTTCAAAGACGAGTGGGGATCGGGATCCAATTCATTACCCGACCTGGTCATCAATGAATTTGGAGCTACCGACGGAGGAGAAGGCGAAACCATGACCCTGCTGATTGACAATGTACGTTTCGAACCGAAATAAAACAGGATTACACACCAGATGATTTCTTCAGGGGCGTCCCTCTTGCAAAAAGAAACGCCCCTTTTTCAACAATACAGCATGAAAAAAATACCAGCTATATGCGTTTCTGCAATCTTTTTTCTTACCCATTGCACAAACAGCGAAAACACAGAACCGTCTACACCGGTTCCACCCCGACTGCTCCTGTCCGTCCCTGCTGACAACGCTACTGATGTGCCGACCGACGAGCTGATTATTTCCCTGACTTTTGACAGAAATGTGATTTGTCCATCAGAGCGGCAGACGGAAATCACGCTTCCCAACGCCACTGTTTCCAAAATAGCATATAACAGTCAAAAGCCAGATATTTTCATTCATGTTAACGATTTAGCATACAGCACAGCCTACCGGCTCACAATTCCCGAAGGAGTAATTAAATCAGCAGAAAATGCTGACGCTCCGAAAATTACGCTCAATTTCACCACCGCACAACCAACAGAAAACAACGCGCCACCGCTGGTCGTCCGTTCTCCGTCGCCCGAAGCCATTAGCCTTTACGCCTTTCTTCACGAAAATTACGGAAAAAAAATCCTTTCCGGCACAATGGCCAACGTCAGCTGGAATATCAACGAAGCCGAGTGGGTATTTAAACACACCGGTAAATATCCGGCGCTGAACGGCTTTGATTACATCCACCTCTATGCCTCGCCTGCCAACTGGATTGACTACGGCAACACAAAAGTCGTGGAAGACTGGTGGAACGCTCGCGGAATCGTTTCCTGCATGTGGCACTGGAACGTTCCCACAGCCAATGGCAGCAACATATACGCATTTTATACACCCGGAAGCGGCGCCCCCTCCACCGTGTTCGACATCGCAAGAGCTGTTCAGGAAGGAACGGACGAAAACAGCATCATCAAAGCCGATTTGAACCGGATTGCCGATTATCTGCTGCTGTTGAAACAAAAAAATATACCCGTATTGTGGCGTCCCCTGCACGAAGCCGCCGGAGGGTGGTTCTGGTGGGGAGCCAAAGGCCCAACCCCCTGCAAGGCGCTTTGGAAGCTGATGTTCGACGTCTTCGATGCCAAAGGGCTGAACAACCTGATTTGGGTCTGGACTGCCGAACCCAACGACGACGCTTGGTATCCGGGCGATGAATATGTGGACATCGTCGGGCGCGACATCTACAATAAAACAGCCGCAAGTGTGCTGTTCAGCGAATACAGCTCTCTGAAAGCCCGTTATCCCGACAAACTCATCACGCTCAGCGAATGTGGAAACGTTGCCGGAATACCCGAACAGTGGAACGCCGGAGCAATCTGGTCGTGGTTCATGACCTGGTACGATTACGAACGGACAGCAAACACCGCCAGCCCTGCTTTCAATCAAATCGACCACGCCCATGCCACCGCCGCTTTCTGGCAAAAAGCCTTCGCCAGCGACCGCGTGATTTCGCGCGACAAAATGCCGGACTTGAAAGCCAGTCAACTGAATTCGACCGAAAGGCGAATTTTGTCGCCTCGCGCAAGTTTTGGGAATATTTCTGTAAATCTTGAGAATGGCGGCGAAACGGACAAGAATTAGCCTTATTCGTCCGTTAATAAAGAACATAATTATTAAAAAAACAAAAATATGAAAACCTGCAAATCTTTTTTACTGAGTGCCATAGCTTTGACTGGCTTGATGGCTTGTTATACGGAGAAAAAAAACGTGGTAGACCTGTCGGTCGACCATCAGTGGAAATTCGCACTTGGAGACGACATGAACCGAGCTGCTCCCGATTTCGACGACAGCGCCTGGGCTACAATCTCTTCCGCCACCAACTGGGAAAGCCAGGGATTCCCCGATTACGACGGCTTTGCCTGGTATCGCAGGCAGATAACCATTCCCGACAGCTTCTCCAGCATGATTCGGGAAAATGGCGGAATCGTAGTGAGGTACACCAATGCCGACGATGCCGACGAGTTTTTTTTCAATGGACACAGTATCGGAAAAACTGGCGATTTTCCGCCCTCGTATGAAAGCAAATACGGAGAAATGCGCAAGTACATCGTTCCGGCAGAATACATTGCTTTCGACCGTCCGAATACGGCGGCAGTACGCGTATACGATGGCGGTGGCGGTGGCGGCCTGCTGACGCCTTTCACAACTGTACGCCCCTTGACGCCTGCCGACCGGATTGAGTTTTCCTGCGACTTCCCTGCCAGCGAATGGACGTTTTTGGAAAACGCCCCGCAACAGGCGAACGTGTCTCTGAAAAATACACTGGCCGAAACAGTTTCCACAAAAATAATATTCATCCTGAAAACAGACAACTATCATCCCATTGACAGCATCTCTACTGCAATACGCCTGACGGCAAATGAAAATAAAACGATTGCTGTACCGTTTAAACTCCCCGCTCCGGGCTTTTACCGATGCGAATTATATATCGAAAAAGACGGTTATACGGGAGACGTCAAAAAATGCAACATCGGTTACGAACCAGAAAAAATCGCCTCGCCCAGCGATGCAAAACCCGATTTTGAAACATTCTGGAAAATAACCCGCGCAGGATTAGACAGTATAAAACCGGACTATAAACTGACGCTGATTCCCGAACGGTCGACCGGCGCAAGAAACATCTACCACGTCACGATGAAGTCGTTTGGCAACGTCGCCATCGAAGGATACTACGCTGCCCCGAAACAGAAAAGCGCCGCAACGCCGAAAAAATACCCTGCAATAGCCGTATACATGGGCTACGGCTCGGATGCGTATTTCCCGCACACCGACGGTAATCCGGGCTATGCCGAATTTATCCTCTCGGTACGCGGACAGGGAATACAAAAACCCGGAAATACTTATGGAGACTGGATTGTGTGGGGATTGGACAGTAAGGAAACGTATTATTACCGAGGCGCATTCATGGATCTGGTACGCGCTGTTGACTTTCTGTCTTCCCGTCCGGAAGTTGACGCCAGCCGCATCGTTGCCGAAGGCGCAAGTCAGGGCGGAGCATTCACCCTGGCGGCCTGTGCGCTCGACAGCCGTATCCTTGCCGGAGCCCCAGCCGTCCCCTTTCTGTCGGATTACCGCGACTATTTCGAAATCACCCACTGGCCGCGCAGCTCATTCGACGACTATCTGGCGAAACATCCCGGCCGTACATGGAATGAAGTCTATGACGTCCTGTCGTATTTCGACGTCAAGAATCTGGCCGGATGGATTAAATGTCCGATTATTATGGGAGTTGGTCTGCAGGACGATGTTTGTCCGCCTCACACCAATTTTTCGAGCTATAATCTGATTACGTCCGAAAAACATTACCGGATTTATCACGACCAGGCGCACAGTACGCCAAATACGTGGTACGAATTTAGAACAGCTTTTTTCAATCAAAAAACGCAAACGCCCTGATGAAGGTCAACATTTTTCTATTAACTGCAATGCTTGCCTGTTCCGCCTGTTCGCAGAAAAAGGAGATAAATGACTTTGTCAGGATTGAAAACAGTCAGTTTATTGTCAATGGCGAACCTTATTATTTTATTGGAACAAATTTCTGGTACGGCGCCATACTGGGTTCAACTGGCGAAGGTGGCGACAGGAAACGCCTGTGCCGCGAACTTGATTACCTGAAAGCGAACGGAATCGACAACCTGCGGATACTCATCGGAGCCGACGGACCAAACGGCGTGACCACAAAGGTAGAACCAACATTGCAGCAAGCACAGGGAGTTTACAACGATACGATTTTCGACGGGCTGGACTTTCTGCTGTCGGAAATGGGAAAACGCAGCATGTATGCCGTTCTCTATTTCACCAATTCGTGGGAATGGTCGGGCGGTTATGGCCAGTATCTGGAATGGTCGGGCAGGGGAAAAGCCCCGATTCCTGCCGTCGACGGATGGTCGGCATACATGGAATTTGTCAAACAGTATGCTGCCTGCGATTCGTGCCACGAAATGCTGAAACAGCACATCAAAACCGTAATCTCGCGGACAAATCGCTACACCTCAAAAAAATACACCGACGATCCTGCAATTTTTTCCTGGCAAATCGGCAACGAACCTCGTGCATTTTCCGACGAAAACAAACCGCTTTTCACTGCATGGCTGAAAGACATTGCGGCTTTTATCAAATCGTTGGACACGAACCATCTGGTAAGCGTCGGTTCGGAGGGAAAACACGGATGCGAACAGGATGTCATCCTGTATGAGGAAATCCATGCCGACCCGAATATAGATTACCTCACGGCACACATCTGGCCGAAAAACTGGAGCTGGATAGATCCCGACAACATAACGGAAACACTGGATTCGTCAATCATTAAAACAAAAAAATACATCAACGAACACATTGCTGTGGCCGAACGGCTGAAAAAACCGCTCGTCATTGAGGAATTTGGTTTCCCGCGTGACATGCACCAATATTCGCCCTCAAGCACAACCATTTTGCGCGACGCCTATTATGCAGCCATGTTCGACGAAATACTGCTGGCCTCCGAACATGGCGGCGTTTTTGCCGGATGCAATTTCTGGGCTTGGGGCGGTTTTGGCCGTCCACAGCACGTCTTTTGGCAAAAGGGAGACGACTATCTGGGAGACCCTGCGCAGGAAGAACAAGGTCTGAACGCCGTTTTCGACCACGACGCAACGGTGAATCTCGTAAAGCGCTATGTTGCCAACATACGGTGCATACCTCCGCTGGCCGACTTGCAGGCTACGCCCGCTACGCAGGAACTGTCCCGCAGAATGAAGCGGTTGCTGGAAAAGGGCGTCATGTTTGGACATCAGGACGATACGGCCTACGGACACGATTGGTATGGCGAAAACGGCAGGTCGGACGTCAGGGACGTAACGGGCGATTATCCGGCAGTTATCGGCTGGGAGCTGGGGCATGTTGAACTTGGCGTCGACTGCAACCTGGATTCCATTTATTTTTCCGACATGAAACGGCTGATGTGCGAAAATCATACACGCGGCGGCATCAACACCGTCAGCTGGCATGGCGATAACATTGTTACCGGCAAAACTGCCTGGGACTGCGCTCAGGATTATGTTGTCAAAAGCGTGCTGGACGGCGACAATCACGAGAAATTCCTCACGTGGCTTGACCGGCTGGCCGATTTCTTCCTCGACCTGAAAGACGAGAATGGAGAATTGTTGCCCGTTATTTTCCGCATGTACCACGAGCATACAGGCGCTTGGTTCTGGTGGGGCGCTCGGCAGTGTACGCCCGACGAATACAGCGAACTGTACCGGATGACTGTCAGCTACCTGCGCGACGTTCGCAACGTCCATAACCTTCTATATGCTTTTTCACCGGCAGATGTGTTGAGCGAAGCGGATTTCCTGAGCCGTTATCCGGGCGATAACTGGGTAGACATTATCGGATTCGACACCTACTGTGCTGATAACAGGGACGAATACCGGAAAAAAGTAACATCCGGCCTGACAGTCCTGACAAATTATGCAGCGCGAACAGGCCAGATTCCCGTCCTTGCCGAAACCGGTCTCGAAGGAATAACCGACAGTACTTTTTTTTCGGAAACGCTCTTGCCGCTAATCAAACCGTTTAAAATCGGCTACGTCCTGTGCTGGCGAAACGCATTCAACCGACCGGAACATTTTTATGTCCCTTACAAAGGACATCCTGCTGAACAGGATTTCTTGAAATTCGTAAACAGCGAACAAATTCTAATGAATAAAGACTTGTAGACTTGTATGAATGAAATTTTTAAAACCAGAAAACAACAGCTCACCGAACAGTACGAAACGCTGATCTTGCGAAAAAACAGCCCTGAACCATACTCCAACGGCATTTTCGAACGTTACCGGTATCCGGTGATAACGGCAGATCATGTGCCGCTGCACTGGCGTTACGACCTGAATCCGACAACTAATCCCTGCCTGATGGAACGCATCGGCGTAAACGGAACATTCAATGCCGGAGCTATCAAGTGGAACGGAAAATACCTGCTCATGGCGCGGGTGGAAGGATACGACCGGAAATCGTTTTTTGCCATTGCCGAAAGTCCAAACGGTGTAGATAATTTCCGGTTTTGGAACGAACCGGTGACAATTCCCGAAACGGAAAATCCTGATACGAATGTTTACGACATGCGCCTGACAGCACACGAAGACGGATGGATTTACGGTATTTTCTGCAGCGAACGGAAAGATCCTGCGGCAGACGATTTATCGGCGGCTGTTGCGGCGGCTGGAATTGTTCGTACAATGGACTTGCACGTCTGGGAACGTTTGCCTGACTTGAAATCAGCAGGTCAGCAGCGAAACGTGGCGCTGCACCCCGAATTTGTCAATGGGCAATATGCGCTGTACACCCGTCCGCAGGATGGTTTTATTGACGCCGGCAAAGGTGGCGGCATCGGCTGGGCGCTGATTGATGACATCACCTGCGCAGAAGTCAGCGAGGAAACCATCATCAATTTTCGTCATTATCATACCATTAAGGAAGTGAAAAACGGCGAAGGGCCTCATCCAATCAAAACGGCGAAGGGATGGCTGCATCTGGCGCACGGCGTACGTGCCTGCGCCGCGGGATTGCGCTATGTGCTGTACCTGTACCTGACCGATTTGACCGACCCGACAAAGACGATTGCCGAACCTGCCGGTTACTTCATGGCGCCGCATGGTGACGAACGCATCGGCGATGTGTCTAATGTACTGTTTTCCAATGGCTGGATTGCCGACAACGACGGTACGGTGTTCATCTACTACGCTTCGTCCGACACGCGAATGCACGTGGCTGTTTCTTCTGTCGACAGACTGCTTGACTATTGTCTGAACACGCCTCCGGACGGCTTGCGATCTGCCGCTTCGGTGGAAGAAGTCAAGGCGCTGATTGAAAAAAACAAACCATTCATCTAACAAACCATTAACCGAGAAAATATGCTCACATCTTTTGACATGGCCATTATTGCAGGATACCTTTGTATATTAATCTTCATTGGCTTTTATCTGAAACGCAGGGCGTCGCGCAATCTCGAATCCTACTTGCTGGGTGGCAAATCCATTCCCTGGTACATGCTCGGACTTTCGAATGCATCTGGCATGTTCGACATTTCCGGAACGGTGTGGCTTGTGGCCATTATGGTGGTTTACGGTTTGAAAAGTATTTTTCTGCCCTGGGTATGGCCGGTTTTCAACCAGATTTTCCTGATGGTTTATCTGTCGGCATGGCTGAGGAGAAGCGAATGTACTACCGGCGCCGAATGGATTGGCTTTCGCTTCGGAACGGACAGAGGCGCTGTTACCTCACACTGGATTATCGTTGTTTTTGCTATTCTGGTAGGCTTAAGCATGCTGGCCTATGGGTTTATCGGGCTGGGAAAGTTTATCGAAATTTTTCTGCCACTCAAACAGGTAGCGCCGTTCATGGGTTTTGTTCCCGACGCCTATGTGCCTCATGTCTGGGGAATTGTCTTTACGCTGATAGCCGTATTTTATTCGCTGATGGGCGGTATGATGAGCATTGTGTGGGCAGATGTGGCGCAGTACATACTGATGGCTGTTGCGTCAGTTGCCGTTGCAGTGATAGCGATGCTCCATCTGGATGTTATCGAATTTTCAAGAGTTTTGCCTGACGGATGGTATTCTGTTGGCTTCGGATGGACGATTGACTTGGAATGGACGGGAAAATTTGCCGAGTTCAACACGCAAATCCAGCGCGACGGTTACCAGCTTTTCAGCCTGTTCTTTGGTATGGTGCTCCTGAAAGGCGTAATGGCCAGCATAGCCGGTCCGGCGCCGACCTACGACATGCAAAAAATTCTTTCCACTCGTTCGCCACGCGAAGCTGCTCTGATGAGCGGCTCGGTGACGGTGATTCTGATGCCGGTACGTTACCTCATGATTATCGGATTTGCCGTGCTGGGGTTGATTCTCTTCGACGAAATACAGGCGCAGATTACAGTTGGCGGCAAAATTGATTTTGAACTGGTGTTGCCTGCCGTTATCAATCATCCATGGATTCCGACCGGATTGATGGGCATTCTTCTGGCTGGTTTGCTTGCCGCTTTCATGTCCACTTTTGCTGGAACGCTGAATGCCGTGCAAGCCTACATTGTCAACGATATTTACCTGAAATATTTCAAAAAAACAGCCACCTCGAAGCAAACCAATCGTGCCAACATCACGGTAGGCGTCACGGTGGTTTTGGTCAGCATCGCTTTCGGCGTTTTGGCGGAAAATGTAAACAGCGTTTTGCAGTGGGTCACCAATGCTTTGTATGGAAGCTACATCGCCGCAAACGTTCTCAAATGGCACTGGTGGCGCTTCAACGGAAAAGGTTTTGCATGGGGAATGGCTTCCGGTATGATTCCTGCGCTGATCATTCCGCTGATTCCTTACTTCAATGGCGTCAATCCGCTTTATTATTTTCCGATAATACTGCTTTTTTCCATTATTGGCTGTATATGTGGAACATATTCTGCGCCTGCTACCGAAACGGAAACGTTGAAGAACTTTTATGCCAAAACACGTCCATGGGGATTTTGGAAACCTGTTCACGATTTGGTAGTTGCCGAAAATCCAGATTTTAAACGAAATACAAATTTCGGACGCGACATGGTAAACGTGGTAACCGGCATCGTGTGGCAATGCGCATTGATTGTAGCTCCGGTTTATCTCGTACTGCAGCATTTTTGGGCTATGGGCGTGGCATGGATGATTGTTGGCATTGCAACCATTATTCTGAAACAAAACTGGTATGACAAGCTGGAAGACTGACCTCTACGTTGAGTCAATTCAAAGAAAAAATAATAAATCAACTCAACATGAAGTACGGATATTTTGACGACGTAAACCGTGAATATGTAATCACCAATCCACAAACGCCCTACCCATGGATAAACTATCTGGGTACGGAAGATTTTTTCAGTCTGATTTCCAACACTGGCGGAGGTTATTCCTTTTGCAGAGATGCGAAGTTTCGCCGTATTACACGCTACCGTTACAACAGTGTGCCGATGGACAACGGCGGCAAATATTTCTATATCAACGACGCAGGAATCGTCTGGAATCCAGGGTGGAAGCCCTGCAAAACAGAACTGGACGTTTACGAATGTCGTCATGGATTGAATTACACAAAAATCAAAGGTGCAAAAAACGGTATTGAAGCGGAAGTTCTTTCATTCGTTCCCCTGAAAACATGGGCGGAAATACAAAAACTATCGTTACGCAACACCGGCGAAAAACCGAAAATAATCAAATTGTTTTCTTTCGTGGAATGGTGTCTGTGGAATGCACAGACTGACATGGAAAATTTTCAGCGCAATCTTTCTATTGGCGAGGTTGAGATCGACGGCAGCGTTATTTACCACAAAACCGAATACCGCGAACGTCGCAACCATTACGCCTATTATTCCGTCAACGTGCCAGTCAATGGCTTTGAAACCGACCGTGAAACATTTCTTGGACCTTACAACGGATTCGACGAACCGCAAACCGTTGTCGACGGACAGGCACAGAACAGCGTGGCGCATGGTTGGTCGCCCGTTGCATCGCATTATATTGAAATTGAACTCCAACCTGCGGAACAGAAAGATCTTGTCTTTGTTTTGGGATATGTCGAAAACGAAGAATACGAAAAATGGGAAGCGCCTCAAGTCATTAACAAAACACGTGCAAAAGCGACAATCGCTCGTTTCGACACTGTTGAAAAAGTGAACGCAGCTTTCGATGAGCTGAAACAGTACTGGAACCGCCTGTTGAGCAGCTGTACACTTCGTTCTGGCGACGAAAAGCTGGATCGCGTGGTCAACATCTGGAATCAGTATCAATGCATGATTACGTTTTGTTTCTCACGGTCGGCGTCGTATTTTGAAAGCGGTATCGGGCGCGGCATGGGCTTTCGCGACAGCAATCAGGATCTGGTCGGTTTTTTGCATCAAATTCCCGAACGCGCCCGCGAACGTATTATTGACATTGCTTCCACGCAGTTTGCCGACGGTAGCTGTTATCACCAGTATCAACCACTTACGAAAAAAGGCAACAACGAAATTGGACAAGGTTTCAACGACGACCCACTCTGGTTGATTTTTGGCGTGGTACACTACATCAAGGAAACTGGCGACTTTTCAATTCTGGACGTAGCGGTCCCGTTTAACAACCAATCAGGAACGGAGGTTCCGCTGTTCGATCATTTGACGGTTTCCTTCAATTACGCCATTCGCCACCTGGGGCCGCACGGATTGCCGCTAATCGGTCGCGCCGACTGGAACGACTGCCTCAACCTGAATTGTTTCTCAAACAACCCCGACGAAAGTTTTCAAACTACCGAAAACAAGACCGAAGGCTCCCAAGCCGAAAGCGTTATGATCGCCGGACTGTTCGTAATGTACGGTCGGGAATATGCCCGACTGTGCCATCTCACCGGAAAAACAGGCGAAGCCCTGCGCGCCGAACAGGAAGTGAACAAGATGATTGAAACAGTCAAGAAGTTTGGCTGGGACGGAGAATGGTTTCTCCGTGCATACGATTTCGCGGGAAATAAAATCGGGTCGCACGAAAACGAAGAAGGCCGCATTTTCATCGAATCCAACGGATGGTGCGCCATGGCCGGCATCGGCTTGGAAAACGGCCTGGTGGGAAAAGCGCTGGACTCGGTGAAGAAATACTTAGACTGCGAGCATGGCATCGTGCTGAACAACCCAGCCTACTCACGCTATTACATCGAATACGGCGAGATTTCGAGCTATCCGGAAGGGTATAAGGAAAACGCAGGCATTTTCTGCCACAACAATCCGTGGATCATAATCGGTGAAACTGTTTTGGGGCGCGGCGACCGTGCATGGGAGTATTACCGCAAAATCTGTCCGGCATACCTCGAAGAACAAAGCAATTTGCACAAAACTGAACCATACGTATATGCGCAGATGATTGCCGGAAAAGACGCCTGCCGCCCCGGCGAAGCCAAAAACTCGTGGCTCACCGGAACAGCAGCATGGAGTTATTTCGCAATAACACAGCATATTCTGGGAATCAAACCTGACTACGACGGGTTGATTATTGACCCGTGTATTCCCCCTGAATGGAAAAAATTCAACGTAACGCGCAAATTCCGCAATGCAGTGTACGAAATAGAAGTGAACAACCCCGACGGAAAAATGAAGGGAGTTTCGCATCTAACGGTCAATGGAAAGTCTGTAGAAGGAAATAAAATTCCGGTGCTGCCGGAAGGTACTTACAACGTAACGGCTTGGATTGAACAGTAATAGATTGTGGATAACCCCATGCGAAACATGAAGCAGCTTGATCTGTTGGTATAGTTACAGATTGGATTAATATTTTACAACAAAACATAAAACTGTATTTCAGATGGGTTATTCAGAAATCTTTTACTACTTTTGCATCCTTACCAATTTTCCTGACTTTGACACTTTCAAAATCTCTATTTTACAACAACCTATAAATGAGCGAATTGATGTTTTTGCGTTGTCAAAATGGGTGACGCGAGCAAAAAATAATACTATTGATTTACAGTAAATTAATATTTGAAACATTCAAAAGGGTG
This sequence comes from Bacteroidales bacterium, assembly GCA_031279795.1. Lineage (GTDB taxonomy): Bacteria > Bacteroidota > Bacteroidia > Bacteroidales > WRGA01 > WRGA01. Next base: position 4,139 of record JAITHZ010000134.1, on the reverse strand, counting down.
TCGTATTGTCAAAGTCAGGGGATTTTGCAAAAAATGAATGAATCTTTTCAATTACGAATTACGAATTACGAGAATTAGGAAACATAGAGGCTATTTATCGCGCCCTGCGACGCCTTGTTGATAATTTCTCAACTCTCAACTCTCAATTATTTTTTTCCAGAGATAGTCGTTATTTCTCCAGATTTTTGTAACTTTGCACCTTTTAAAAATCACCCTTATTGTATAAGGAATAAAAATTGTTTTTGTGAATAATACAAAGTATATATTTGTAACAGGAGGTGTTATTTCTTCGCTGGGCAAAGGCATTATGGCAGCTTCTATTGGTAAATTGTTGCAAGCGAGAGACTATAAGGTCACCATCCAGAAATTTGACCCGTATATCAATGTTGATCCGGGTACGCTCAGTCCGTATGAGCATGGAGAATGTTATGTGACCGTCGATGGATGCGAGACAGATTTGGATATCGGTCATTATGAACGTTTTCTGAATGTTCCTATGACTCGCGCCAATAACGTGACAACAGGGAAAATTTACCAGAGCGTCATTGACAAGGAACGGCGGGGAGACTATCTGGGCAAAACCGTTCAGGTCGTTCCTCACATTACCGACGAAATAAAACGGAACATCAAAATTTTGGGAACAAAAAATCAGTTTGATTTCGTCATCACAGAAATTGGCGGCACAGTGGGCGACATCGAATCACTTCCTTTCATCGAAAGCGTACGTCAGTTGCGCTGGGAATTAGGTAAAAACTGCATTTGCGTCCACTTGACCTACGTTCCGTACATTGCTGCCGCTCAGGAAATGAAAACGAAACCTACCCAACATTCCGTGAAGCAACTTCAAGAACTGGGAATCCAGCCCGATATTCTGGTGTTGCGCACCGAACGGGAATTGCCAAGCGATGTACTGAGGAAAGTCTCACAATTCTGCAACGTGGATGAATCAGCTGTAGTTCAATCAATTGACGTACCCACAATTTACGAAGCGCCTTTGATGATGCAGCGCCAGAAATTGGACGAAACCATTCTCCAGAAATTAAATCTGCCTGTGAGTGAAACTCCTGATTTAAAGGTGTGGAAAGAATTTGTCTTCCGCGTGAAAGACGCAAAAGAGTCAGTTCGAATCGGGCTGGTGGGAAAGTATGTAAAGCTGCCCGACGCCTACAAGTCAATCAACGAATCACTTTTTCAGGCAGCAACTTACAGCGACCGAAAATTAGACCTCGTACTTATCCATTCCGAAAAAATTGACCAAGACAACATTGCCGAAAAACTGGCCGGATTCGATGGCATTGTTATTGCTCCAGCTTTTGGACAACGTGGCTCGGAAGGGAAAATAACAGCAATTCGCTATGCGCGGGAAAACGACATTCCTGCCTTCGGAATTTGTTTTGGAATGCAATGTATGGCCATTGAATTTGCTCGGAATGTGTTGGAATACGAAAATGCCAACTCCACCGAAAATGACCCGAAAACTCCCTACAACGTCATTGATCTGATGGAGGGACAAAAGGATATTACAAACATGGGCGGAACGATGCGTCTGGGTATTTACGATTGTGAACTGGAAAAAGATTCTCTCGCATACAAGGCTTATCATCAGAATTTTATTCAGGAAAGACATCGACATCGTTTTGAACTGAACAACGAATATCGCCCTGTTTTGGAAAATGCTGGCTTGCGTTGCGTCGGACGAAATCCTGAAACAGATTTGGTAGAAGTTATTGAACTTCCATCAAAGAAATGGTTCCTCGGCGTACAGTTCCACCCGGAATACAACAGCACGGTCGTCAAACCGCATCCGCTGTTTTTATCTTTTATTAAAGCTGCTATTGATTACAAACTTAAAAAATAACTAATGGATAAACATTCAATCACCGGACTTATTTTAATCGCCATCCTAATGGGTTTATTTGTCTGGATATCACAACCTTCAGAAGAACGGATCGCCGCTCAGAGAAAATATCAAGATTCAATCAGACAAGTGGAGCTGGCGCGGCAAATCGCCGAAGCGCAGCAAATGCAGCAACCGATAACGGGCGACTCTCTGTCCACAATTGACATCCAGACAACGCCGACGGCAATTGATTCGATGCAAAACCTCAGATTTGACGTATTTTCATCCTCTGCCGAGGGTGAAGAAGAATTTACACAACTCGAAAACGAACTGCTGGCGCTTACCTTTTCAAACAAAGGCGGACGAATCAGCAAAGCACAACTGAAAAAATACCAGACAAGCGAATCGCTTCCGGTCGTTTTGTTCGACGGTGAAGATGAAACCGTTTACGGTTTCAATCTGGTAACGGCGACCAACCGCATAATCAACACTAACGAATTGTTTTTTACTCCAATAGTTATCGACAGCCTTTCCATAACCATGCGACTGAGTGTTTCGGATGACCAGTACCTGGATTTTGTATACTCCATGCAACCCGACAGCTACATGCTGCGCTTCGAAATAAAAGCCCACAACCTGGCTGACGTACTGACACACGATTTCAACTACTTGGACATGAACTGGAACGGAAAAATACGCCAACAAGAAAAAGGCCGGAAATTTGAAGAACGCTATACCCAACTGTTCTACAAATTTATGGCCGACGACGTAGAATCCCTCAGCGAAACGAGCGATGCTATGGCAACCCCATCTGGACGTATCAAATGGGTTGCATTCAAAGACCAGTTTTTTTCCTCAGTATTCATAGCTGATGAAGAATTTTCCTCTGCTGGATTGAAATCAACCGTCATCCCTTCGGGCAATTACCTGAAAGAATACCACTGCGACATGAAAGTCGGCTTCGACCCCTCTGGCAGCAAGCCCACCGGCATGCGCTGCTATCTGGGACCCAACCATTTTGCCACCCTGCAGAAATACGACGAGGGCGTGAAAGACGACCGACAGCGTCTGGAACTGGAACGCCTCGTACCGCTCGGTTCTTCCCTCTTCCGCTGGATCAACCGCTGGCTCGTCATCCCGATGTTCAATTTCTTCGGAAGTTTTATCTCCAACTATGGAGTGATAATCCTGCTGATGACCATCGTTGTGAAACTGATCATCTTTCCATTGACCTACAAATCTTACATGTCGTCAGCCAAAATGCGCGTCCTTCGCCCGCAGGTAGAAGCCATCAGCGCAAAATATCCCGGACAGGACAAGGCGATGGAACGTCAAAAAGCCACAATGGACCTTTACAGTCGGGCCGGAGCAAGCCCCATGAGCGGCTGCTTGCCGATGCTGCTGCAAATGCCTGTGTTGATTGCGCTATTTATGTTCTTTCCGGCGGCTATAGAGTTGCGTCACCAAAGCTTCCTCTGGGCTGACGACCTTTCGACGTACGACGCCATCTTCAGCTGGGATGCATACATTCCGCTGATAACGCCATACTTCGGCAATCATATCAGTCTGTTCTGCTTGCTGATGACGGCTGTAAACATCGTTTTTACAAAATTCAATGCCGAAATGTCGAACACTGGCCAACAACAAATGCCCGGCATGAAATACATCATGTACCTGATGCCGGTAATGCTGTTGATATGGTTCAACGAATATGCATCTGGCTTGACCTACTATTATTTAATCTCAACGCTGTTTTCGGTATTGCAGACCATTGCGTTTCGCCAAGTTATAAATGAAGAAAAACTGCTGGCCAAACTTGAAGCCAATAAAGCTAAAAAACGCAAACCATCGGGCTTTATGGCTAAACTGGCCGATATGCAAAAGAAACAGCAGGAACTGGCGCGGCAGCAAGCCAAAACAAATGCCAAACGACGAAGATAAGCACAGACCAGTTGCGAAACATAATATTTTCAATTAATTGCGCTTACAGTTTGTTTTGTGCTGACTTTTTCGCGTTGCATCAGGGAAATGGAGCGGAGGCGTACCCGAAGCGGAATTTCCCTGATGCAAGGTTTTTTCCTCTTTTTTCGAACTTCTATTTGTCGTGCCCTCCTTCTTAACATCCGATAGGCAGTAAAATAATGGATAATATTTATAATTGCTGCGAAAATTTTCCCAAATCAGGAGGGTAAACGTACCATGCAACTGGACATACGTACCAAACATGGTGGGTAAACGTACCAAATGTTATTTTTTGTGATAAAGTCAATTTGGGCGTTTCATTGCCAAAGTAAAATAC
>JAITHZ010000129.1 GCA_031279795.1 Bacteroidales bacterium | reverse complement strand
GGTTCCGGCCATCAATGCGCTTGCACTGCAAAACGGCATCCAAGTACTCGACTGGAATACGCCGACGCAAAACTGGACGACTGCCGAACTTCCCGACGGTGTTCATGCGAATAATGCTTCGCTGGGCGCAATGGCTGCGAAAGTAAATGCGGTTCTTGCTGTTCCAAAACCTGTGATCAGAGTAAAAGGAACAGGTGAAACTGCTGCTGGAGACGGTTTTGCCGAATATCGCTGGTATAAGGATGGAGTGTTGCAGTCGCAGGGTGCGTCGTATTCGTTCAACGCCACTGAAGCGGGTTCTTACCAGCTTGGGGTAAAACTCACTTCCGGCGCTTTTGATGTGATTGTTTCCAAACCGCTGAATGTAACAAGCGTGCCTGCTGAATTGATTTGCAAGGCTGAAGACATGACAACTGTTATTGAACCGACCAGTTTTATTCAGATTTTTCCCAATCCGGTAAAAGATTTTATATCCATTTTGGGTACAGAAAATACGCAGTCGTTCAAATTCTACAACATCAACGGACAGCTGGTTTTGAACTCATCAGCCCAGCCTGTTGATGTGAGCGGATTATGCAGCGGCGTATATTTCTTGAAGCTGGATAATCAGACTGTTAAAATCGTGAAACTGGATTGATTTCAATTAAGAATTAAGAATTAAGAATTAAGAATTACGAATTACGAATTAATTAGTGTCTGTCCGAAGAAGTCCCGTTAGGAACAGGAGATATTCAGATTCCCGAACGCGAATATTCGGATTCCTGAACGCGAATATTCGGATTCCCGAACGCGAATATTCGGATTCCCGAACGCGAATATTCAGATTCTTGAACGCGAATATTCGGATTCCCGAACGCGAATATTCGGATTCCCGAACGCGAATATTCGGATTTCTGAACGCAACCGTCGTCCCTGCGGGACTTCGTAATTGACAATTCGTAATTCGTAATTCCGTAATTCGTAATTCGTAATTGAATTGAAATCGTTATCTTTGTACGCATAAATAACATTAATTTTCAATTTTTCTAAATTTAAATTACTATGATGACAAAGAATGTTTTACTGTTTGTATTGTCGGCAATAAGCGCAGTAGCTGTTGCGCAGGATTTTTGGCAAAATAGGGAATCCAAAACCCGGCAAGTGATTTTAACCGATTTATCCAGCAACAAGATGTTTGCCGAAGGTGCAAATGCCGAATTTACCGATTTTGTGCAGCCGAAGGAAACCGATGTTTGTGTTTTTGTTGTACCGGCTTTGGGATACCAGAAACTGATCGGAATTGGCGGCGCCATTACGGATGCTTCGGCAGAAACCTTTGCGCTGATGTCGAAAGAGCAGCAGGTGCAGTTTATTGAAGCGTACTATGGCACAACTGGAATTGGCTATTCGCTGGCGCGTACAAACATGAACTCCTGCGATTTCAGTTCCGATACATACGTTTATGTTCAGGATTTTGATACAGAACTGAAAACTTTTGACATCCGGCACGACGAAAAGTATAAGATTCCGTTGATAAAGCTTGCACAGGAGAAAGCAGGCAAAGACAGCTTCAAGGTGTATTTTTCGCCCTGGTCGCCCCCAGCATGGATGAAAACGAACAACGACATGTTGCACGGCGGTTCGCTGAAGAAGGAATATTATGGCGTTTGGGCCGATTATTACATCCGGTTTATTCAGGAATACGAAAAACGCGGGATCAACTTTTGGGGATTGAGTATTCAGAACGAACCGATGGCTGTTCAGCGCTGGGAATCGTGCATTTACACAGCAGATGAAGAAGCCGAATTTTTGGGCGGTTATCTGGGTGAAAAACTTGCTGCATCCGGATATGCCGACAAAAAGGTGATTATCTGGGATCACAACCGCGATTTGATGTTCCAGCGAGCTTCGCAGACACTGGCCAACCCGAAGGCTCGCCAGTATGCGTCGGGTATCGGTTTTCACTGGTACGAGACATGGCACAACAAGTCGCAGCTGTTCGGCAACGAGGCAGAAACGGCAAAAGCCTTTCCCGACAAGTTCCTGATTTTCACCGAAGGCTGTAAGGAAAATTTTCGCCTCGACCAGATTTATGATCGGTCGCTTGGCGAACTGTACGCTCGAAACATGATTCACGATTTCAACATCGGAACCGCCGCCTGGACCGACTGGAACATTCTGCTGGACGAAACCGGCGGCCCGAATCACGTGTCTAACTTCTGTTTTGCTCCCGTCATTTTCGACCGGAACAGAAAGGCGTTGCTCTTTTCGAGCGAATATTACTACATCGGACATTTCTCGAAGTACATTCGTCCGAATGCCCAGCGGCTCGCTACATCCACCAACAAGGACAACCTGCTTGCAACAGCGTTCCGGAACGTGGACGGCACACTGGCCGTAGTGCTGATGAACGAAAGCGACCGAGATTCCGAATTTAACCTCTGCATCGACCGCAAAGCCGCGAAACTCTTCGCCCCCGCGCACTCGATCCAGACGGTTATACTATAATCGTTTTTACAGAATCTCAACACGAGATTCACTTTTTATAACTTTTTATAATAATGAAAATGAGAAAATTAGTGTTATTTATATGTATGGTAGTTGCTGCGATGGCAGCGTGGGCGCAAGGTGCAGGTAATCAGGATGTTGGTCTAATAGTTAATGGTTCTGAAGTCAAGTATAAACTGACTAATGAAGACTGGAACAATGACCTAATGAAAACTCACGGCCTCTATGGTTTACCGTTTTTCCCAAGTGATTTTGGCACGCCAACTTCTTTGTTCATTAATGCAGCTTATTCTGTTGCGTGGGGGGATAACGACCCAGGTAACGACAAGCATTGGTTTCAATACCGTATTTTCAAAGAAGGGTCAGGCACTCCTGCTCCTACTGTAATAAAAACCTTTTCAGAATTTGGTCATGCTTGTGGATCATCGCATCCTGCATGTACAGGAGCGAATCCTTCGGATATGGACTACATTTTTAAGGCAGATATTAATGTCAATGTAATTGATTTTGCTTATACGCTTGACGGTTATGGTACTTACCATTTAGACGTGGAATTGCTAACACACGGGACTTGGACTGGTTTTAAATCCGCCACCTTCACCATTAATCCTGTCAATATGTCTGTAGATGCCACTATGGTAAAAAATATTGGCTTGGCAGCGATTCCATACACATTTACGGCTTATGCGCCAGCTGTGGGTGCGTATCAGTGGAGTATCAACGGCACGAATTTGGATGGTGAAACAAGCGCCACGCTGTCTCATACTTTTGCGGCGGCAGGAACGTACGCTGTTCGCTGTACAGTTGATGGCAGTGATTACGCTGAGCAAACTGTCAGGATTTTTGAAAAATCGGACGCAACCAATAAGATTGTAGGTGGCAATATGGCAGACCCGAGCAAGTGGGCTGTGGCTTCTGTAGCTAATGATGATGATACGTATGATTTGCCCGGATTAACATGGAACACCCCAGATGGATTGCGAATTTACAAAGGAATGAATTTGGGAAACGGTGTAGACCGTGTTGCAATTTATCAGCCTGTTTGGTTGGAAGCGAACAAAATATATAAATTTGATTGTGATTTTGTGACAACTGGCACACAATCTAACTGTGGTTTTGAGTTATTTGTCACTACCGATAAAGTCCCTGAAACAGGAAAGCGTTTTGCAAGCACTGGAGGTATCATACCCGAATCGGAGCATAAAGGACAGTTTGGATGGGGCGCCGTTCCTGCGGATGCAAGCGCAGCATTCGTATCGGATGATATTACGATCTCAATATCAGGAATGTATTTTGTTATTCTTCGTATTTATTCGTGGCACAGCAACGGATTCGATATGAAAATCAAAAACCTTACCTTGACGCCAAAAGGTACCTGGCTGGGACGTACCACCGACTGGGGTACGGCAACCAACTGGTCGGGCGGCATTCCTGATGGCAGCACCGATGTAGTTATTCCAACAGGATCGGCTGTATTTCCGGTATTGAGCAGCGCCGTGAGCGCCAACGCCATCACCTTTGAGCCGGGTACGGAAATCGGGTATCAAAATAATCTGACACTTACAACAGCAACTGTGCAGTACGATTTGAATTATGAGCCGGAAAAATTCCGTATTTTCTCCATGCCGTTAGGTGGCGTTACGGTGGGCAATTTTTCGTTGCAGGGATCAGGAGGGCCTGCCGCCAAAATGCTGAAGTTTAATGCGTCTCAACATACCGATGGAAAAACCTATGCTGGCTGGATAGCTGTTACAAGCACAGGAGATGACATAGATTTAGGCACAGGCTTTGCCTACGGTTTGGCAAGTCACACAGGATTGAATGTCACCAAAACCCTTGCAGTAACAGGAACCCTGCCGAAAAGCGACGTTTCAGTGACAATACCGACAGGAAATGATAATATTGGCGGTACAGGCATTTTTACAGTGGTAGGCAATCCGTTTATGTCGTCTATTAATTATAGTAGTTTTGCAACAGCAAATACTGCTGCCGGTATAAATTCTTCCGGTTATTATGTATGGGACGGAGCAGGGAAAAAATTTGATTTTGGGCTTGGTGCCATTGCGCCGCT